>JBGCFB010000116.1:0-6827 GCA_045106685.1 Bacteroidia bacterium
AAAAACCGCCATTGCTGAAGGCCTCGCTCACCGCGTGGTAAGCGGCGATGTGCCAGAGAACCTCAAATCGAAATCGATCTATTCGCTCGATATGGGAGCGCTGATCGCCGGCGCCAAGTTCCGTGGCGAATTTGAAGAACGTCTAAAAGCGGTCGTCAAAGAAGTCACCGATGCCGATGGAAGCATTATTCTCTTTATAGACGAAATCCACACCCTCGTCGGAGCTGGAAAAGGCGACGGCGCGATGGATGCGGCGAATATCCTCAAGCCTGCGCTTGCGCGCGGCGAACTGCGCGCGGTAGGCGCCACCACCCTGGACGAGTACCAGAAGTATATCGAAAAGGACAAAGCCCTCGCCCGCCGTTTCCAAACGGTCGTCGTGAGCGAGCCTAGCGTGGAAGATACCGTCAGTATTCTCCGTGGCCTCAAGGAGCGCTACGAAGTTCACCACGGCGTGCGCATTACCGATGCTGCGATTGTCGCTGCATCCGAGCTTTCTAATCGATATATCTCCGAGCGATTCCTGCCGGACAAAGCTATCGACCTGATCGATGAGGCTGCTGCCAAGTTGCGTCTCGAAACAGATTCCTTACCGCAAGAACTTGATGAAGTCGAACGCGAACTTCGCCGTCTAGAGATCGAGCGGGAAGCCATCAAGCGGGAGGGCGATCAGCTCAAGGTGGGTGCGCTGGATGAACAAATTGCGAACCTTCAGGATGAACGCAATCGCCTGCGCGCGCACTGGGAAACCGAGAAGGCAATCGTCGATAAACTTCGCGCTGCAAAGGAATCCATTGAGGAATTCAAAGTAGAGGCGGAGCAAGCCGAGCGCCAGGCCGATTTTGGCAAGGTTGCTGAAATCCGCTACGGACATATCGCCAAGGAGGAAAAGAAGATCGAAACCTTACAGGCCGAACTTGCCGAAACGCAGTCCGACCTGCGCATGATGAAAGAAGAAGTAGGATCGGAAGATATCGCTGAGATCATTTCTAAATGGACAGGCATTCCTGTTACGAAGATGATCGAAAGCGAGCGTCAGAAGTTGTTGAAACTTGAAGAAATGTTAGCCAAGCGTGTCGTCGGACAGGGCGAAGCCGTTGAGGCGGTTTCAAATGCGATTCGACGCAGTCGTGCGGGCCTTCAAGATCCTCATAAGCCGATTGGCAGTTTCCTCTTTCTGGGCTCCACCGGAGTCGGTAAGACTGAGCTCGCCAAAGCCTTAGCAGACTTGCTTTTCGACGATGAGCGCGCGTTGGTGAGAATCGACATGAGTGAGTATCAGGAGAAGCACGCTGTCAGCCGTTTGGTGGGAGCGCCTCCAGGATATGTCGGCTATGACGAAGGCGGTCAGTTGACCGAGGCTGTTCGTCGCCGTCCGTACAGTGTTATTTTGCTCGATGAAATTGAAAAAGCGCATCCCGATGTGTTCAATATTCTCTTGCAGGTGCTCGATGACGGGCGACTGACCGACAATAAGGGTCGCACGGTTGATTTTAAAAACACGATCGTGATCATGACTTCGAATATGGGCTCACATTTCATTATGGAGCAATTCGTAGATCGTGAGCAAGGGGATAAATATGGCATTCTTGATCGCGTGAAAAAGCCTGTGTTGGATATGCTGCAAAAGTCTATCCGACCGGAGTTTTTGAATCGTATCGACGAGGTTGTGGTCTTTGCTCCTTTGGACGAGATCGACATGCAGCAGATTGTGCGCATTCAGGCCGACGGCCTGCGCCGCCACCTCGCCACCATGGGCGTTACGCTCGACTTCACCGACGAAGCCGTGGAGTGGCTTGGCAATAAAGGCTTTGACCCTCAATTCGGAGCACGTCCCGTCAAGCGCGTCATCCAACGCGAAGTAGTGAACCAGCTCTCCAAGGAAATCCTTGCCGGAACAGTCAACCGCGACAGCGTGATTCTGGTCGATGTGAAAGATGAGGCAATCGTATTTGAAAATACGGTGATGGCGTCTTAGGAACATTACCCATCAAGCATAAAAGCCTGATTCTCGCTACATAGAGCGGGAGTCAGGCTTTCGTTTTTTATGATAGTGCCAAATCCTTAGTATTTTTATCGCATGAAAAAGATACTCGTCATATTGATGCTTGTAGGGCTGGGAGCAGCGCAAGCGCAGGATACTATTCAGAATTATATTTTTACACCCTTAGAAGAAGCGGAGGTAGGAGAAGTGCAAAGCCAGGGAAGCACTGGAACCTGCTGGAGTTATTCGTGTCATTCATTTTTGGAATCTGAAATGGCGCGTATGGATAAGCCTATGGTCAACCTGTCCGAAATGTATGCGGTCTATTATACGTATTTGGCAAAGGCGGAGAACTATGTGCGTCGCCACGGCAAAGCAAACTTTGACGAAGGAAGTCTGGGCCACGATGTGATCAATGTACTTGGAACTGAAGGCGCTGTGCTTGAATCGTCGTATTCGGGTCTGCTCGATGGAAGCGAAAGACACGATCATGGTGACATGGTAAAGGCACTCAAGAAGTATTTGAAAAAACTACTGAAGCGCCATTCCGATGGTCCTCCGGCCAATTGGCAGGACGGCGTTAAAGCGATTCTCAATGAGCATCTTGGAACGCCTCCGGCGTCTGGTGGGGACTTCGGCCTCAATGCCGATGACTACGTCTCGTTCACCTCGTTTTCGCATCACCCATATTATCGTAGCTGCGTCGTCGAGGTGCCAGACAACTGGTCCAACGGCTCTTTTTACAATCTCCCCATCGACGAACTGAACCAACTCGTCATGCATGCATTAAAAAATGGCTACACCCTGACCTGGGACGGCGACGTTTCTGAAACAGGGTTTTCTGCTCGTAAAAGCCTTGCGGTATTGCCTGCTAACACAAGCGATGAAGGAAAGGCCGCGGCGATGAATGCTCCAGGCAAGGAACGCAACGTTAGTCAAGAAGATCGTCAGTCAGCCTTTGATGCCTGGAAACTTACCGATGATCACCTTATGCATATCACCGGTGTAGTAAAAGATCAGAACGGCAATATTTATTATGAAATCAAAAACTCCTGGGGCAAAATCGGTCCAGGAAAAGGATACCTCTATATGTCGGAAGCTTACTTCCGTTATGGCACGGTTTCTATCTTGCTTCATAAGGATGGCGTCCCTGCCGATATCAAAGCGAAGCTTGGAATGTAATGAGTAATTATCAGGAACGGTTTTTTTCAAAGGTTGCTAACCTCTGTCAGCGCTCTAAGCATTATGGTGAAGCGCTGACAGAGGTAGTGCAACCATTCGTGATATTGTTCATAATCTCCACACTTCTTTGTGCATGCTCTTCTACAACCGTGGATAAAACTCCTCAGGTAGCAGAAGTCCGTCTTATGAATTCTCCGGAAATTCAGGACTCGATCATTCAAGAACATGTGCATGAAGGTGCCAAGAAATTGGGGCTATACTCATTGGAACGCCAGCAGGAACTCGACAAAGGTCTGGCCAAGGACTCCACAATCGCGTATTTGTGGCAACAAAAAGCGATGCCTTTATACAAACAAGGAAAGTATGAACTTGGCTTGGAGTATCTTGACAAAGCGGTGCGATATAACCCGGAGCGATGGCAAGATTACCGGGCTTTTATGAAGTGTATTTTTGCAAAAACGTATAGAGCATCCATTATTGACTTTGAAGATTGTCGGAGAAAATACGGTAACAATGTGGTCATGGATCACTCGTACAACTTCTACATAGCTGTATGCAAATTGCAGCTCAATGAATTCGATGAAGCTGAAAAGCTTTTGGTACAAGAAGTCGAAAACCAGGCAAAAGAAAATGGTGAAGAATGGGTCCATCATCTGGATTTATTCTACTTAGGAATAACGCAATACGAACAGCGTAAACTGGAAGAAGCGCTTGCGACTTTTGACAGGGCATTAGAAAAGTATGCTACTTTTTCCGAAGCACTTCAGTTTAAAGCTGCCACGCTGGGAAGGCTTGGGAAAATGGAAGAAGCTAATCGCATTGCTGAATTAGCAAGGAGCTATGGAAAAAAAGGCTACTCCTTCAATGAGGACAATCAGGCCTATGAGCGCTATCCTTATCAAATACGCTGGTAGGAGATGAATTAAATCTCTCCTTACCCTTTTCCTAAAAATGCCAAACTAATAGTAACTTGCAGCACCGAAAGTATCCACGTCACGTTGGAGCTATTCCATTCTGTTTTTTATTCTGATTCCATGATAGACAAATTATCCGCCATTGAGGACCGCTTTGAAGAAGTCAAACAAAAGATTATTGACCCGGAAATGATGTCCGACCAGAAGAAGTACGCCAAGCTGAGCAAGGAGTACAAGGATCTGGAAAAAATGACGGAAAAGATCAAGGTTTATAAAGAAGCTATCTCCAATCTGGAGATGAGTAATGAGATGATGCGTACCGAGACCGATCCTGAAATGAAGGAGATGGCCAAGGAGGAATATGACGCGCTCTCAAGTGAGGTTCCCAAGTTGGAAGAAGAGCTTAAGCTACTGCTTATTCCCAAAGATCCTGAAGACAGCAAAAACTGTATTTTGGAAATTCGTGGTGGAACAGGTGGTGACGAGGCCGCGATTTTTGCAGGCGACCTCATGCGCATGTATGAGCGTTATGCTTCTCATAAAAAATGGACCTTTGAAATCAATGATTTCCAGGAAGGATCAGCCGGTGGATACAAGGAAATTATCGCAACTGTAACGGGCCCTGATGCTTTTGGAACGCTCAAGTATGAGTCGGGTGTGCACCGCGTACAGCGTGTGCCCGCAACCGAAACGCAAGGCCGTATCCACACCTCGGCAGCCACCGTGGCTGTGATGCCTGAGGCGGAGGAATTCGACGTGGACCTTAGAGATTCTGATATCAAGGTGGATACATTTTGTTCGTCAGGACCTGGTGGTCAGTCGGTGAATACCACCTACTCGGCCGTGCGCTTGACGCACACTCCTTCTGGCCTTGTGGTTTCCAACCAGGACCAAAAATCGCAGATCAAGAATAAAGAAAAGGCGATGAAGATTTTGCGTTCGCGCCTGTATGATATCGAGTACCAAAAGCGCCATGCTGAGTCTTCTGCGCTTCGCAAATCGCAGGTGTCGACAGGAGACCGCTCCGCCAAAATTCGCACCTACAATTACCCACAAGGTCGCGTAACCGATCACCGCATCAACCTCACCATCTACAACCTGAATGGTATTATGAACGGCGATTTGGTAGAAATCACCGAAAAGCTCCAAATGGCTGAGAATGCTGAGAAGCTTCAAGCGGGAGAGTAGCAGGGGAAGCAGGAGTACATGAGTGAAGAAATCAGAAATCAGAGTAGAGAAATTAGTAGATATCGTACATAACAAAGGAGGAATGTGAGCTGATGTAACAGATGCGACCTGCTTTGTCATAGACGGTTCGTGATACTTGCTCCCCATTTACGAAATAGGTTTTATCGTACAGCTCCCCATTTTCATAGTACCCATACCAGAGACCTGTTTTCTTTCCAGCAAAGTAGTTCCCTGATTCTTTTACCCTTTTGCTTTCATACAAATACTGCCAAGGCCCAGTCGGATAGCCATTCACTAGCGCGCCTCTTGCATGATAGACTTGATCATCAGAAACACAGCCTAGCCAGCTGGTTTGGTACGATTCGTTGACAAGTTGACTAGGGTGAAAAAAGGTCTTTTGTAAAAAGCTGATATCGCTTTTGTACAAATAACCTTCCTCGGGTGTGTAATGGAATGTACTTCTTCTAAGTGGCGAACTATATAGCAGACTTAGATAATAGGTTTCTTTATAAAGCTCTGTAAAAATAAGCCACTCTTCTCCGATATTGACGTTCCAAAATGCAGGAAATAATCGTTCTATTTCTACAAGCCAGATTTCACAGGTATCCAGGCGATATTTGAATGCTTCTACTACCTTGACCTTGATCCAAACGGTTTCTCCATCGCTTTGGAAGTCGGTGATTTTTCCTGTAAAAATAGCCTCATATCGATTGCAGTCACGGATATTGACCAGGCGATGATGGGATGCTTGCGAAAGGATTTTTGAGCAAAATGCCATAGTCAGCAAACAGAGAAAGAAGAGGCGGAGACTCATGGGAGCTGTTTGCTCAGAAGAGTAAGAGCCAGAAAGAATTCCATAGAGAATACCCTTTTATCAAACACCCCAAAAGCCCAAAATCCAACTGCGTATCACCGTCCGATCGACTGGGATATCGAAACTCTCGATGCCGCGCTTTACGACGTGGGTTCCCATCTTATGGGCTCGCTTTTCCATGAGGATTTGGTCGTATGCAGGTGTGTATTCAGGATGCGCCTGGATACCGAGCATGCGCTCGCCGATCTGCATGATCGCGACGGGGCATTGCGGGCTACCAGCAAGTACTTTCGTTTCGGGAGGAAGGTCTAGCACCTGGTCCTGACACATCATGATGAGATTGAGGCTGGGCTGAAAAGGTTTCATCCATGACTGCTTCTCATGAACATCAAAACGGTGGACGCCGACGCTCCAGCCGTTGGGAGATTTTGCAACGCGCCCGCCCAGCGCTTCAGCCAGTAACTGGTGACCGAAGCATACTCCTACAAAGGTTTTGTTGGTAGCATATATATCGCGAATGGTGGCTTTGACCTGATTGATCCATGGGAGATCGTCATACACCGAGTGGCGGGAGCCTGTGGTCATATAGGCATCACATTCGTCCAGGTCGTCTGGGAAATGCCCCTTTGTTACTTCGTATTGAACTATCTCAAATTCAGGAAAAAGTGCAGCGAAAAAATCCGGATAACTCCCGAATTCCTGCACATTTTCCTTGTCAATATGATCGCAAACAAAGAGGCCTATT
>JBGCFB010000117.1:0-16368 GCA_045106685.1 Bacteroidia bacterium
ATCCTGAATCCAGTAACAAGTTTCTCGCAATATCTACAAGGCTTGGGTAGCAGAATTAAAGGTCTTACTATAGATAAGAATAACCCTCAGAAGGTAACGGTTGAACTTAATGAAGCAAGTATTCAGAATCCTCATATGTTGAATGGGGTTCCTATTATTGACAAACGGTTTTTTGATCCGGAGGGAGTGTTGGATGGATATAGCCTGGAAGTTTTATTGCAAAATAGCCCTGAGCTTCAGTCAGATTCAACCTTGATAACTTGGGGAGAAATAATGAACCACAGTGATAATAGCCTGAAACCGGAAAATCTACGGGGCGTTACAGGCCCTTATCAAATAGTAGAGTGGGCTGCAAAAGACTATGTTAAGCTGAGCCGGAATCCTAATTACTGGGCAGCAGGCAGAAAGGGAAGCCTGTATAGTCAAGGCGCAAAACAGATCATATACCGATTCCAACGCCAGCCTGAATCACTCAAATTGCAAACAAAGCAAGGGGTATACGATGCGCTCTCATATGTTCCATATAAGGTTTGGGAGAGCTTGAAAGAAAATAGTGCTGTAACGCAGGAGTATGATTTTCTGTCAGGTAACCGTAACTCACATTTGTTTTTGGGTTTTAATTGCAGGCCTGATGGAATCAAACATAAAAAGATATTTGACGATTGGCGCGTTCGCCGGGCAGTTGCTCATTTGATTTCGATAGAAGAGTATAATAAAGAATGGTACGGAGGCTTTGGTAAGCCGATTACGACACCTGTTCCTGTTGGAAGTGACGATTATCATACCGGCTTACAACCTCGCGTGCGCAGTAGAGATAGTGCTGAGTACTGGCTGGATCAGGCAGGATGGAAGGACAACGATGGGGATTTGATAAGGGAGAAAATGATTGAGGGGAAAATGGTGCCTTTACAGGCAACACTTTCTATTGCGACAGGACGTGAGTCACAAGAAGCGTTTAGTGGAAAGCTAGTCTCGGAGGCAAGGGCTGTGGGGATGGATATAACTACTGAGCAACTGGCTATGAGCAAACTTGGGCAAAAGTACCAGTCAAAAACTCATGATTATGATATGTTGGTGCTTGGATTGAATTATGGAATTGCTCCTTATGAATTCAATCAACAGTGGACCACTGAAGCATTGTTTCAAAATAGTAATTTCGCTGGCTATACAAACCCTGTAATTGATTCACTTAATAATCTTTCTTTGAAGACATTTGACCTGGAAGAACGCAGGCCAATTATAAAGAAAATGCAAGAAGTCTGGTTTCGCGATCAGCCTAATATAATGTTGATCCAACTGCCAGCATTTAGCCTTACACATAAGCGCTATGGTAGAAAATCACTTTCAAAGGCTCAGCCTTACCTTTGGCTCAACACCTTAGTTCCAACAGAATAACTCCCAAATCAGCTCACCATCAAATCAGCTCATCAAAAATGCAACAGTTTGAATATCTAACACTCAGAGTTCGAGAGCGAGGCTTTATTGGTAAACGTGTTAATCCCAAGAAGCTCAATAAGAGCCTCAACGAACTCGGACAGGAAGGCTGGGAATTATCCAGCTCTTTTGAAACGCATGAAGACGATGGCGAAACTAAAGATGTGTTTTTGATCTTCAAAAGACCATTGAGCTAAGTGAATATGAAGCGACTCTATTACGCTATTGGTATTCTGTTGGCCTTGCTTTTTGCATGGTTCTTTCGCGATATCATTATTTACATCGTGCTGGCGGCTATTCTTTCTTTTATTGGAAGGCCGGTTATGAAGCTATTGCGAAGTATACAGATCAAAAATTGGCGTGTCCCAGGTTGGATGGCTGCGATGCTGACACTGGTTACCATTTATGGATTTATTGGCTTAGTTTCATTATCGCTTGTGCCGATAGTGAGTGAGCAGGCTCAGGCTGTAACCCTGGTCGATCCTGAGCAGTTTTTGGAAAGTTTTAAGGAACCGATCGACGATCTTCAGAATTGGCTGGAAAGGAATGAGATAGAGTTAAGTGGCCTTTCAGAAGCTGAAGAATCCCAGTTGTCCTATACGCCATTACCACCGGTTATCCTGGTAGCGGTACCAGGCGATACACTTAAGCCTATTCTGGATATAGATACCGCGATGGTGGGGAAACCCTATCGACCTTCCATGGGAGAACTACAATCATGGATGCGAGTAGCCGAGGGAGACGAGGATCCTGTCAATTCCCAGATTGCATTTCAAAATATGATCAAGGATCAGGTTATTGCAATTGCGGGTACGATTAGTGTATCGTCGATTATTAACAATATCGGAAGCTTCTTCGGGAATCTTTTTGTCGGGCTTTTCTCTGTAAGTTTTATCTCCTTTTTCTTTTTAAAAGAAAGTAAGTTGCTCAACGGGATTATAGGAATGTTGACACCGGAAAAATATGAAGAAGGCGTCTCCAATATCCTCAGCAAACTTAAGCCGCTTCTGAGTCGCTATTTTTTAGGAGTCTTATTTGAAGTCTTGTTAGTGGGAGGATTATTGAGCCTCGGACTTTGGATCATAGGAGTTCCCAATGCGATTTTCATAGGCTTTTTAGCTGGCACACTCAATGTCATTCCCTACCTCGGACCTATTATAGGCGCAGTACTTGGGTTGGTATTTACCGTGCTATCCTCGCTTGAACTTGGTTTTAGTAAAGAGCTTTTCTATTTACTTGGTCAGGTTTTGGTTGTTTTTGGTGTTGTACAAATAGCAGATAACATCCTCTTTCAACCGTTGATTTATTCGAATAGCGTTAAAGCACACCCGCTGGAAATCTTCCTGGTAATCCTGATGGCAGGAACCCTTGCCGGACCGGTTGGAATGATTCTCGCAATTCCGGTGTATACCATCTTCCGAGCCATTGCTCAGGAGTTTTTAAGCGAATTTAAAATCGTGAAGACGATGACCAAGGGGATTTCCTAGTGAGTCTGAAATAGTTAAGGGTTATGAGTTTTGTGTTGTGAGTTCATTGGTATAAAAAAACTCAAAACTCTCAACACCAAACTCAAAACATACCCACATGGATAGTTACGATATTCCCCAATTTTTGCTTTATTTTAAACGAAAATAGAAAACACCTCTTTCATGGATAACGACTCCCTAAACCCCACACCACAGTCAGACGACCAGCAGCCTATTTTTCCAGAGACTCCTCAACCCGATAATTTCGCTTCACGCACGAATCTTTTTGAGTTGAGTCAGGCAGTCAATGACGTCAAAAGTCAGATAGGCCGTATTGTCGTAGGTCAGCACGAAATGGTCGAGCTGATGCTCGCAGCCGTCCTTTCAGACGGTCATATCCTCATCGAAGGAGTGCCTGGTGTCGCTAAGACGCTCAGTGCAAAAATGCTGGCACGTACACTGGATGTGCCATTTAGCCGTATCCAGTTTACGCCCGACCTCATGCCTTCGGATGTATTGGGTACATCTATTTTTAATCAAAAAGAGTCCGACTTTGAATTTCATAAAGGACCTATCTTTTCCAATCTGGTCCTGATCGATGAGATCAACCGCGCTCCTGCCAAAACGCAGGCAGCCCTCTTTGAGGTAATGGAAGAGCGCCAGATTACCATGGACGGTGAAACCTATTCTATGGAGCCGCCATTTTTCGTAGTCGCCACCCAAAATCCGATCGAGCAGGAAGGAACCTACCGTTTGCCAGAAGCACAGCTTGACCGCTTCCTTTTCAAAATCGATGTAACCTATCCAGGAAACGCCGCCGAAAAGCAAATGCTTACTTCGTTTCACGAACGAAAAGGTCTCAATGATCTCAGCCAGATTCTTCCTGTAATCTCAGGATTAAAAATCGCAGAGCTTCAGGAGATCGTCCGCGGAATCTATATTGAGTCACCGCTTATTCACTATATCGTTGACTTGGTAGAAGCGACGCGTAACAGCCCCGACTTGTATCTCGGAGCATCTCCGCGTGCATCCATCAATCTGATGACAACCTCCAAAGCCATCGCTGCGATGCGTGGCCGCGACTTTGTCACGCCAGACGACGTAAAATTCGTGGCGCCTCACCTCCTTCATCACCGCGTGATGCTCACGCCTGAAAAAGAAATGGAAGGCGGAACCGCCAAGCAGGTGATCGAAGCACTCGTAAGCGAGATGGAAGTCCCTAGATAGCCTCGATTCGCGCTGCAATGAAGGAGCCCTCACTTCGTTCGGGCAATGAAGCCATCTCGATAGTGAAGCCTTGATAAACCTTGGAGCTTTAGCGCTTATATTTTTCACTATTGCCCGGGAATTTATTCCCAGGGCAAAAAGCTTGGCATTCGCATTTTCATTTTATTTCTTTGCGGGCATATTATATGCATCGCAAAGCGATGTGCTTCACTGCTTCGAGCGTAGCGAGAAGCGCTTCACTGAAATCACGAAGTGATTTCGCTTCACTGTCTCGACGAAGTCGAGGCTCTTCACTAAAATCGCGCAGCGATTTTGCTTCATTTTACAGTATGAACTTCTCCCCTCTAAGCGCTATTTCTCCTTTGGATGGACGCTACCGCAGCAAATTGGAAGCCTTGGCTCCGTATTTTTCCGAGTATGCGCTTATACGCTATCGCTTGTTGGTCGAAATAGAATACTTTATCGCTTTGCGCGAAACATCGCTTCCAGGCCACGAGCCACTTACCGACGCTCAGGCAGAGCGCATGCGCGACTTCTATCGCAACTTCAGTGAGCAGGATGCATATCGGGTGAAGGAGATCGAGCGCACCACCAACCATGATGTGAAGGCTGTAGAGTACATTTTGAAAGAATGGATCGACCGCCAAAACGATGCGAGCTACACTGCTTCGCGAGAGTTTGTTCACTTTGGTCTGACTTCGCAGGATATCAATAATACGGCGACACCGCTTTTGTTAAAAGAAGCCATCCATCAGGAATATCTCCCCAAACTGGACGGAGTCATTCATCAGTTGCGCAGCTATGCCGACGCCTGGAAGGCGATACCGATGCTGGCACGTACACACGGTCAACCTGCATCGCCCACTACCTTGGGGAAAGAGATTGCTGTCTTTGTCGCGCGATTACAGAACCAGCGCAATGAGTTAGCGTCTCTGCCCGTGACGGCCAAATTTGGTGGAGCGACGGGTAATTTTAATGCACATATCATTGCCTATCCAGAGATTGATTGGGAGGGTTTCGGTGAAAAATTTGTGAATGAAACCTTGGGGCTTCTTCGCTCCCGCCCAACTACTCAGATAGAGCATTATGACGGCCTTGCGCGCATCTTCGATTGCATGCGTCGCATCAATGTGATCATGACTGATCTTTGCCAAGATATCTGGATCTATATTAGTCAGGATTATTTTAAACAAAAGGTCAAAAAAGGAGAAGTAGGCTCATCAGCGATGCCTCACAAAGTGAACCCTATCGATTTTGAAAACGCAGAAGGAAATGTGGGAATTTCTACTGCCTTATTTGAATATTTGAGTCGAAAACTTCCCGTCTCACGCCTTCAGCGCGACCTTACAGATAGCACCGTATTGCGTAACCTTGGCGTAGCCGTAGGGCATGCATTTCTCGCGCTGGGCTCCCTCGAAAGAGGTCTTGGAAAGCTCGTTGTGAATCAAGGAAAGATACAGGCTGACCTTGATGCCCAGTGGGCCGTCCTCGCCGAAGCGATCCAGACTATTTTGCGTCGCGAAAACTATCCGAATCCATACGAAGCGCTCAAAGCGCTTACCCGTGGAAATGATGGAATCAATCAGGAAGTGCTACTCGCCTTTATAAAGGACCTCGATGTATCGGACTCCGTCAAAGCAGAACTGCGTACCTTACGTCCTGAGGGCTATATCGGGAATGCTATTAGCGCGATTGGTTTGTTGTAGGAAGTGTTTTGAACCAAATCCTTTTCTTTAAATCGTATCTAGTATCTCTGATTTAGTATGTCGTATCTCTACGAAGCTTATTAAACACACGTGAGTATCGAGCAGCAAGTATCAAGTATCAAGTATCAAATGAAAATAACCTGGGCAGCCATAGCACTGATGTATATAATGGGCTGGATGTGGCTATCCAACCCTCAGGCAGATTTGCTCACAGGTGACGCGTCAGGTTATTACCAATATCTTCCGGCAGCGACGCTGCATGGCGACCTGAATGATCCGCGTAAGTCGGCTGCCCTGCGGGTTTTTTACAGCATCAATACGCCTGTGCCACCCGATAGTGCGTTATTGCCGCACCCGACGGGGCGCTACATCGGTGAGGATACCATGATGATCAAATACACCATGGGTGTTGCGATCATGCAGTCGCCATTTTTTGTATTGGGGCATATAACTGCCTGGATCACCGGACACGACCGCGATGGCTACAGTCCGCCTTATCGGTATTGGGTGAGCTTCGGAAAAGTGGCATATGTACTGTTAGGCCTTTGGTGGCTGGGCCAGCTTCTTATTTCGATTTTTGATAAAAAGGCCGCAAGCCTTTCGCTTTTGCTCATCGCGCTGGCAACGCAATTGTTCTTCTTTACCTGCGTCCATCAGTCCATGTCGCATCCCTTTTTGTTTATGCTGTATTGCGGCTTGATGCTGGCGACGCATCGTTGGTATGCTGCGGGCAAAGAGAAGGGGAGAGGCAGTGCTTTTTCATTGAAAAGCTCCACTACCAAAGCGGCGCTAGCGATCGGTTTTGCGGCTGGCATGATAACGCTGACGCGGCCTACAGAGCTTATTTGCCTGTTTATTCCTTTGCTATATGGCGTAGGTGGTTTGTCTGCGAAATTTGCCTACTGGGGAAATCGCTGGCGCGATATACTTGCCGCTATTGGCGTGTTTGCACTGTGTGCTGTTCCGCAGATTGTCTACTGGAAACTGGTAAGCGGGCAATGGGTATTCTACAGCTATGGAGATGAAGGCTTCGATTTCCTGGATCCAGAGTTATTGAATGGTTTATTTAGTTACAAAAATGGCTGGTTGGTGTATGCTCCTGCGATGATATTCGCTTTGTTGGGGATGCTTGTTCTACTTTTTCCTAACAAAAAACAGCACAATAATCCGAAGGCATGGAGATGGCCTGTGTGGCTTTTTGTCCCTATCCATATCTACATCACGTATTCCTGGTGGTGCTGGAATTATATAAACGGCTTTGGCTCAAGGCCCATGGTACAGGCCGGTGCAATGCTCAGTATACCGCTTGCTCTCTTTGTTGCCTGGAGCTTTCGCTTTTCTATCAGTCGCTGGCTATTTACAGGACTGGCAGCCTTGCTCATCATCTCAAACATCTTCCAATCCTGGCAATTTTACCATGGAATCCTCTTTAGTGAGGACGCTAACCGGGCCTACTTTTGGGAGATTATTGGTACGACGGAATTGAAAAAAGAAGACTTGCTGGCTTTTGATTCAAACAAATTTCACCCCCCAGCCGACGCTTTTACACCTGATGAGCGCATTTACCAATTTGCTTTTGAGGATAGCGTAGACGATCATTTTGTGCGCGAACCGCTGTATGAAGGAAGCTTTTCATACAAGCTTGATTGGGGTCATCAATATGGAACGCATACTGCTCAGATGCCTGCCGGCGAGTATGGCCTAAAGCCTGATCAGTGGCTCAAGGTCTCCGTCAAAGCCTGGCAGCAGCCCGGCTTTCGCCCGACTTATGAGATGGCCTCCATCGTGACGGTGGTGAACCGCGCTGACTCCAATTTGCATATGGCGTCCTGCCGCATCAATAATAAGATTGGTGGCCCGCCATACAGCTTGTATGGTAACACGTCGAAGCTATGGGATGAGGTATATTATTTCTTCAAAATGCCCTCCAATCTAGTCGACAGTGATGTGTTTAAGGTCTTCTGTTGGAATCGACATCCGCATCCTATCTATATAGATAATATGGAAGTTTGGACCGTGGAGTAATGAGTCACCTAGAACCTAACGCCTTAGACCTCGAACTTCAAAAATTTAGGTCCTAGACTTAAGGCTTGATGCTCAAGGTTTTTTCCTTAAGACCTCGAGCATCAAAAAAAAACAGGCTTTAGGCTCAAGGTTTGATGCTCAAGGTTTTCTTATCCAAATTACTCCGCCCTTAATGAAGCCACAGGATTCTGACGTGCTGCCCACCAGGCGCGCCAGCCGGCGACTAGCCAGGTAACTAGTGCGGTCCCCACGAGTGGCAAAACAAAGTAGAGTGGGTTGAGGTCGATGCGATATGCGAAGGTAGAAAGCCATTCGTTCATGGCCCAGAACCCAATAGGAGCAGCGATCACAAAAGCGATCAGAATCAACCAGTTGAACTCTTTGATAAGCAAATTGATCAGTGAAAACGTGGATGCTCCGAGGACCTTGCGTACGCCAAATTCCTTGGTGCGCTGGAGCGCCATAAAGGCGACAAGGCCATACAATCCGATGATTGCAATTCCGAGCGCGATAAGCGAAAACAACCGCACCAAAGAGAACATCGCCGTCTCTGAGCTGTAGTTGTCAGCCAGTTGTTCATCCAGATATTGTGCGTCAAAAATGGAAGATGGAAATGCTGATTCCCATGCTCCTTGTACAATAGCGTATGCCTTTTCCTCACTGCCAGGAGACACACTTACCCCTAGCTGAAAGAAGTAGCGATCAAAATGAGTAAACATGCATGGACCGATGGATTCGGACAGGTCCTTATTGTGGAAATTCTTAACGACACCTATGATAGGCTGCTGCGCATTTTTATTGATGGTGGCAGCTACGACTTTGCCTAGCGCGTCTTCTGGACTATCGAAGCCAATCATATGTACAAAAGCCTCATTTACAATGTAACCGTTGAGCTTGTTGAAGTCGCTCTGATCGAGCCAGCGGCCAGCCACCATTTCCAGATTGTATAGCCTGAGGTAAGCAGTGTCCACGATTTTAAGTTCACTTTGAAAATTGATGTTTTCTGCATCCTGAGGATCCCAGGCATCAAGCATGAACACACTATTGGAGTTGGGAGTTCCTGATGCAAAAGACATGTTGGATGTCTCAGGGTGAAGCATCAGTTCCTGGCGAATATTGGATACAGTAGCAGAGTCTGTGTCGGGAAAAGAAGTGGTCAGAATTTGATCTTTTCTAAAACCAAGCTCTTTATTTTCAAAATAATTAAGCTGAGCTGCACAGATAAGTGTCGCAATAATAAGGACTTGTGAAATCGCAAACTGGAAGGTTACCAGGCTTCGGCGGAGCGAAAGTTTATTGCCGGTTTTTTGCTTTAGAAAACTGCCTTGCAATACTTTTATTGGTTTGAATTTTGCCAAAACAAAGGCAGGATAGGCGCCGGCAGCCAGGGTGGTAAATGCTAGTATTCCTGCCAGGAAAAGAAGAAGATTAAGGTCATATTTCAAAGTGAGATTCACATCTAGCTCTTCAAGTATTTTTCCAAGACTTATTTCTACAAAAGCTAAAGCCAGAATCGTAGCGAGTAATGTAATAAGGAGCGTTTCGGTCAAAAATTGCCATTTAAGATGACTTTTTCTACTCCCTAAAACTTTGCGAACACCCACTTCATGAGCGCGCTTGAGTGACTGTGCAGTAGCGAGGTTGATGAAATTGATACAGGCGATAAGAAGAATCAAAAAACCGATGCTTCCCATGATGAGCAAGGTCTGAATAGAAGTCACAGTCCCATGCGTATCGTCTTTGTATTTAGTATTAAAATGAATGTCTGGTAAGGGCTGGAGTCCATATTTTGGTACATTTAAATCGTCTTTTTTATAATGCACTGATACCACTTGATTGATCGCATCCGACACTGTTTTATCTGAGATGTTTTTATCTTTTTTGATCCATACAGAACCTGACCAGACCCATGACCATGACGATAGGTTGTTGCCTAATTTTTTTGCGAATGAAAGCAGTGTCGGGAAAGAAACCAGCATCGTAACCGGCAAGTTGGACGTTTCCGGCCAGTCCTCAATCACGCCCTCTACAACGAGGGTTGCGGTTCCGTCGAGGAGAAATGTATTTCCAATTGCTGCTTGAGGCGTTCCGTACCATTCTTCTGCTAGGCTTCGCGTCAATACGACTTTGTTAGGACCAGAAAGAGAGGTTTTTGGATTGCCTATGATCCAGGTTGGTCCGAAAACTTCGTCCATCACTGAGTCTGCAAAAACAATCCCACTTGAGATTTCTATCTTTTCTTCACCACGCTTTACAATTCCACCATTATTATAATGGATGCTTGTCGCGGCGATTTCAGGAATTCCGTTTCGAATGGCCTCAGCCAGTGGGTAAGGGGAGTCAGGTGAATATTGAGTTTTTTGAGGAAAGCGAGTCTCCGATACAACTCGGTAGACTTCGTCACGATCAGGAATATGCTTGTCGTAACTAAGCTCTTCATTGACCAATAGAAAAACAACAATTGCGATCGCCAGCCCCAACGAAAGCCCAAGGACATTGATAAGTGTATAGGCCTTGTTGCGCCACAGGGAACGGAGTCCTACGATGATGAAATTTTTAAACATTTTTTTTGGCTTTTGGCTTTTGGCTGTTAGCTGTTAGCTGTTAGCAGTTGGCTTTTGGTAAATAGAATGCGGTCGGGTTCCGGCTAAAAGCTAAAAGCCAGCAGCCTCTTAATAATTTTCGCTAACCACTTTTCCATCCAAAAGACGAAGAATTCGGTTTCCATACTCGGCGTTTTCTGCATCGTGTGTCACCATAATGACGGTCGTGCCGGATGCATTCAGTTCGGCGAGGAGCTTCATGACGTCTGCGCCGTTGGCGCTGTCAAGGTTTCCAGTAGGCTCATCCGCAAGGATAAGCTTCGGATTATTCACGATGGCGCGAGACACGGCGACACGTTGTTGCTGACCGCCAGAGAGCTGTTGCGGGAAGTGGTTGCGGCGGTGCATCATATTCATGTTGTCCAGAATCGTTTCCACACGTTTTTTTCGCTCGCTTCCTTTCATGTTTGTATAAATAAGTGGAAGCTCCACATTTTCATACACGGTCAGTTCGTCGATCAGATTAAAGCTTTGGAACACAAATCCGATATTGTCTTTGCGCAGATTGGCGCGTTGGCGCTCACTAAAGCGCGATACCTCCTGATCCAGAAAATAATATCCTCCGGCATCAGGTCCGTCGATCATCCCCAGAATATTGAGTAAGGTCGATTTCCCGCAACCAGAAGGTCCCATGATCGAAAGGAATTCACCTTCTTTCACCTCGATAGAAACATCGTTCAGCGCCGTCGTTTCAATTTCGTCAGTGCGGTAGTATTTGATTAGATTTTGAGTCCGTAACATAGTTCTAATAGTTCAAGGTTCAAGAGAGGTTCAAAGTTCAAGGGCAGTTCAAAATTCCAGGAGTCTGACTAGCAGCTAGAGGCCAGAAGCTAGCAGCCAGTTAATCGCCAATAATGAGTTCGTCTATTTTTTTATAGGCTTCATAATTGGAGGTAACCACGCGTTCTCCAGACGCAAGTCCTTCAAGAAGTTCGTACTGACGCACATTCTGACGACCGAGACGAATGTCACGGCGAGTCGCTTTTGTGCCGTCTTCATTGAGTACAAAAATCCAGTTTCCTCCTGTTGTATTAAAAAAGCTTCCTCGCGGAATGATACGTGCTTCGGATGCTTCGCTTAGTGCAAGTTTGATCTGCAAGTTCAGACCGCGTGTGATAGTAGGAGGGAGGTTTTTTTCTAAAAAAACCAACTCAAAATCAAAGCGTCCGCCATTGACTTCTGGAAAGACTTTGGAAACGCGGAGTTGGTAATCTTTTCCTGCATGCGAAAAGCTTCCCATTTGGCCTTCCTTCACACGTGATATATATACCTCGCTTTGACTCGCACGCACCTTATAGCCATCCAGTACATCGATCTGTCCGATTGCCTGGCCTTGCTGCACGGTTTGGCCTATTTCTACACGGACGGCGCTTAGTTGGCCGCTTATCGGAGCCTTGATCGTCAGATTATCCATATTGCGCTGAATCGCGTTGAGATTGCGCGCTACCAGATTGAGCGATGTCTCCACCTGTCCAAGTTGCTGCCCTCGCAATACCGAATCGCGCACAATGCGCTTGGTCATAAGCTTGCGACGACGCTTAGTAAAGTGAAAGCTGTTAGCTATTTGGTCAAAATCCTGCTGAGCGATCACACTGTCCTTCAGTAGCGATTTATTGCGGTCGTACTGTTGGGTGATATTCGCGAGATCTTGTTCGAGTTGTATCAGTTGATCTTCTAAAATAAGGCCACTGTTTTCGAGCGAAATTTTGGTGTTACGGAGTTGGTCTGCCTGTTCCAAAAGATTGGTTTGCAGATTCATATAATTAAGCTCCACACCTGGATTGGCCAGCTTTAGAATAAGGTCTCCCTTTTTTACCATCTCCCCACCATCCACATATACTTCCTGCACCTGACCACCTTCAATCGCTGGTACAAACACGGTATTGAGTGGCTCCACCTGCCCGGTCACAGCGATCAATTCCTGAAAGACTTCGTCTTGTACCTCTGCGATCTGAATGCGACTCTTCTGCACCTTAAGGCGCTTGTTGCCCATCTTACTAAAAGCAGCCAGACCCAGTAACACCAGGATCACTAATCCGGCAAGTCGAGGCGCAAGCTTTTTGGCACTCCAGGAATTTTGTTTGATTTCGCGGTCCATATTCATTCATTGAATCTGTACCATCTAATTCCAAAGTTGTGCCAAAGGGTTAAGTCATTGATAATGAGTAATTTGTAATTGGGATGTCCGGTTTTTGCTGGGTGATTTGTTTCAAAGTGAAACAGGGGTTTGTTCCATTTTGGAACAGAAGGTGGGAGCATTTGAAATTGTCAGAATGTAGAGTAGGGGCTTATACTAAGCCATCAATATTAATTCCATTTCAAAAATATAGAATCACTGGTCTCCAATCTACAATCAAGGAAAACGGATTGCAGATTGGAAATTGCAGAAAAGTGATTCTAGAAATGTTTAATACAGATTGGTATTATTCCCCGATAGTCGCGCTATAATAGCCTTGCACGCCGATGCCGATGGTTGAGAAGAATTTCCCTTCTTCTTCGTTTTCCTCAGGAATATTGGGACGCCAAAGGCTAAGCTCAAGGTCAGGAAATACATAGCTGTATCCTACCTCAAGGTCATCTTGATTGTATTCTGATACCTCGGTGATGACATCGATCACTTCTTGGGCGGTTTTTTCAAAAACATTGATGCCATGTGTCGCGGCCGAAAAGCCTGATCCACGCAACAATTCAATAAATTCTACTTTGTTATCCTGGTCATAAAAAACCTGGAGACCACCTCCGTGATAGTTATCCACGTGGTCACGAGCGCCGCTTATATCGGGCGTTTCGGGCATGGCTTTACGTGCTTCATCTCGCGCCATACCCAGTTGTATCTCGCCTATTCCTTGTAGCGGTTCTACCTCGTACACTTTCATCTTCGTAGTATTTCGTCTTGTTTATTGAAGTCGAAATATATACATCTTATTTTTTTCTAAAAAACACATTAATCGGAGCTCCTGTAAAATCATAGTGCCCTCGCAACTGATTTTCCAAATAACGCTGGTAACTTTCAGCTACATGAGTAGGGTGATTTGCAAAAAACAGGAAGGTAGGAATAGAGGTCTGGCCTACCTGTGTCACGTATTTTATCCGCACCAATTTACCTCGTTGCGTCGGTGGATGGTGGCGTGCAATGGAAGCAAGCATTGTTTCGTTGAGCTCGTGAGTTGGAATTTTGCGACGCATATTTCCAAACACCTCAACCGCTGTTTCCAGTACCTTGAGCAAGCGCTGTTTTTCGAGGACAGAAACAAAGAGCACGGGCACATCAGAAAATGGCTGGAGCTTTTCTTTGATCTTATCAGTCCAGTCACGAGCAGTATTTGTTTCTTTTGGGACCAGGTCCCACTTATTCACGACGACTACCAGTCCTTTGCTGTTCTTCTGTATCAAAGAAACGATTGCCATATCCTGAGCCTCAAGGCCTTGGGTCGCATCAATCATAAGAATAGCGACATTGGCAGCTTCTATGGAGCGAATACTTCGCAGCGTGGAGTAGAATTCTACATTCTCTTTTACACGGGCTTTTTTACGCAGACCAGCAGTGTCCACCAAAACGAGGTCATGATTAAAAGCCGTAAAGCGTGTGTGAACGCTATCGCGGGTGGTTCCTGCAATCGGCGTAACGATATTGACATCGCGGCCGAGGAGTGCATTTACGAGTGAAGACTTTCCTACATTAGGTCTTCCCACAACTGTAATATGCGGCAGGTGATCCAGCGGTTCAGGCTCAGGAGCCTCAGGAAGACTTTTGACAACCTCATCCAGAAGTTCTCCAGTGCCGCCACCATTGATCGCCGATATCGGGAAAAGCGTTTCCAGACCAAGTTCATAGAACTCGTAGGTGTTCATCATATGGCTGGAACTGTCAGTTTTATTAACTGCCATAAGCACCGGCTTTTTGCTCTGGCGTACCATGTTAGCGAAGTCGCGGTCCAGATTTGTGATGCCCGTAGAGCCATCCACCACAAAAATCAGCACATCGGCTTCCTCCATGGCAATATGTACTTGCTCCCGGATAGCTTTTTCAAAAACATCCTCAGATTTTGGTACATATCCACCCGTATCAATTATAGTGAAGTGGCTACCGTTCCACTCCGACTTGCCGTAGTTACGGTCCCGGGTCACCCCGCTCATATCATCTACAATGGCTTGTCTTCCTTCAACCATACGGTTAAACAGGGTTGACTTGCCCACATTGGGTCTTCCTACAATGGCTACAATGGCACTCATTTTTGGCTATTAGCTTTTGGCGTTTAGCTGTTGGCATTTGTTAAATGGACCTTGGGTCTATCAGGCTAAAAGCCAATCGCCAAGAGCCAACAGCTCGCTTAATCATATCCGAATCCGCGAAGGTACGAATTGCTATCCTTCCAGCCTTCAGAAACCTTGACGAATAATTCTAGAAATACTTTTTGTTGTAAAAAACGCTCAATATCATAGCGTGCAGCCTGTCCTACCTTTTTGAGATTTGCTCCGCCCTTGCCGATGACCATGCCTTTTTGGCTTTTGCGCTCGACGTGGATTACTGCAGAAATGCGGGTGATATTTTCTTCCTCTTCAAATTTTTCAATGACTACCTCTGTACTATAAGGCAGTTCTTGACGCATTTGACGGAAAATATGCTCACGAATAAGCTCTGCCACGAAAAAGCGCTCCGGACGATCCGATAATTGTTCTTTGTCAAAATAGGCAGGACCTTCTGGCAGAAACTCAAGGATAAGCTCACGCAGAGGCTTGATGTTGAATTTTTCTGTTGCAGAAATGGCAAGCATAGCCTTGGGTTTGAGGATTTCCGCTACCTCGTCGAGCCTCTTTTGTACTTCCTCTGGGTTTGCCAAGTCCACCTTATTGGCGACCAACAGGATAGGTGACTTGCTTTTGCCGACCATCTCCAGCATCTCTGATTCTGGAAAACGTTCATCCATGGAAATAACCAGAAGGATGAGGTCGGCGTCCTCTACTGCGCTGCTCACCGAGCCCATCATCGAATTGTGAAGGCGATATTTCGGCTTGATCACGCCAGGAGTATCTGAAAATACAATCTGGTAGTCGTCACCATTATCGATACCCAGGATACGGTGGCGTGTCGTACTCGCCTTCGGCGTAACGATCGAAAGATGCCTTCCAAGGATAGCATTGAGCAGGGTAGACTTTCCTGCATTGGGCTTGCCGATGATACTGACGAAGCCTGACTTGTGTGGTTTTGCTGTCAAAAGTGAAATAAGTTTTGCGCAAGATAAAAATTCTACTACATTTGCATCCCAATCAAGAAAAATACCGTAAAGGTTTAGACATATCGCGGGGTGGAGCAGTCTGGTAGCTCGTCGGGCTCATAACCCGAAGGTCGTAGGTTCAAATCCTGCCCCCGCAACTTAGAAACGCCGCTTTTAGTGGCGTTTTTTTTGTGCCTTGTTTTTATTTTGAGTGTTTTTTCGTTTAAAAAAGCTGGTTGAAAAAAGCAGAAAAAATTCTGCCAAGATTTTCGACAAGTACTGATCGCTTAAAGTGTCAGGTGCGATTTTATGAAAGATCGGCAGTTGATCTAGCATGCTTAGTCGTCAGACCACTTAAGTCGTCAGACGACTTGCGTGTGCGCATGCGCGCCCGACTATTAAAGCGTTAGACGCAAGTTTTGTGATTTGCTCAACAGCGCTCTTGATTATAGGCAATCATCGAATAGCCAGGTGCTATATTTATTCCTTGGAATTTTTGTAGCCTGTTTTCTCTATTCGGTGTTTTTTGGTATAAATTTTCTTTTTTTGAAAAAAAGATCGATTTATGTGTTGATCAAATCGCACTTGCCCCGTCTAACGGAATATACGGCCCGGACGCACTTGGCCATTTTAATAAAAACACACTGAGTATTATGAAAACGTTTATGCAATTTTTAGTTCGCGGATTGAT
>JBGCFB010000118.1:0-53379 GCA_045106685.1 Bacteroidia bacterium
GCTACGCACGGTAGAGGAATTTATACATCTGAGTGTTTTAGAGAATTACCCTTATTCCTGACCATTTATGCAGGTTTAGAAGGCCCATTTGATGCGGGTAGCCAAACAATGAATACAGCGATTGCTAATAATGGTGATTTACCTAATGCTCAGCCCTATAATACGGCACCTTGGCATTACACTGGAAATGAAGTATTGGACCCTTCTATACCACTTACAGATATTGTGGATTGGGTGTTGATCGAACTTCGCGAAATTCCTAACGATCCTGCGACGATGGTTTCACGCAGGGCAGCAGTGCTAATGACGGACGGGATCATTCTTGATGTAAATGTAAATGGAGGTGGCCCCAATACGCATGTTAATATGTGCCTGCCCACTGTCGATGTCCATGTAGTAATACATCATCGAAATCACCTGAGCATCGCAAGCCTGGATCCGATACCAGCCTTTACAACTAATATGGACCTTGACTTTAGGAATATTCCTGGTTCACCTTCGCCAGCAGCGATTTTTGTTGATCCCACTAATCCAAATCCACCCGTTAGAACGCTCGGAGGATGGGAACTGATGGTGGCAGGTGATGCTACGAGTGATAATCAGGTAAATTCGATTGATTTAGGGGCAATTATATCGTTGCCCAATTCTTCAAATGGCTATCTTTGGGAGGATATTAACTTGAATGGAATTGTTGAATATCCTCCAATTTCTTCTCCGAATGATATTGACCTTGCCTTTGTTAATTATTTTTGGTCATCTCATGTTAAGTAGTATAATAAGGTTAACCTCCTATCATGACTTGTTCTACGAATTTGGAAGAACTTTCTTCGCCATTTTTGTAGACTTCTAAATAATAAAGTCCTTCTGATAAATGCCCTAGTGGGAGCCTTATTGTTATTTCTGAACCAATTCTTAGATTTATATGGAAGACTTGTCTTCCATATAAATCTAAGACTCTAAATACATATGAATCAACAGGCATATTGTTAAGTTTCACATAAACTAAATTGTTAGAAGGGTTTGGCCATGTTGTTATTCCCTTATCTTCCTGAACATTGTTTTCGATGCCAACAGATGTAGAACAACCTGTTGTCATCAACGCTGCAATTTGTCCTCCAGGAGAACCATCTGGGTTAGAAAAGCCAATAGCCGCTCCATTGGAATATAATCCTCCATCCTCTCGTAACGGAACATAGAAGCTGTTTTTGCAGCTTCCTTTGACAATAAACTTTCCAACTAAAACAGTTGAATCGGGATGAGGGTACAGGAGAAAATCTCGTTTTGTTGAGTCCTGCTGATTTCTACTATGCGACAGCCCTGCGGCTCTTTTATAGGTTTCACCACTGGGGATTTGAAATGCAAGTGTATCGCTTTTGGCAAAAAAGGGATTTAGATTCAAAAATGACCCAAAAATAGGCAATAGGGGCGTTTGATAAGACTCGATATCCAAACAACTTTCATCCATATAAACTGCAGTACCTATTCCACGAATTGCTAAGGTGTCTTTGGTTAAGTTTGATAAATAAAAAAACAATGTATCGTCCTGATTTCCTGGCCCCAGTTCCACACACATACGTACCTCAGGATCAGGAACGATGACCTGCTCATAGGCGGTATCGGCGCAGGTTTGCAAGCCGTCATAGCGATTTGCATAGGCGATAAG
Organism: Bacteroidia bacterium; assembly: GCA_045106685.1. GTDB lineage: Bacteria > Bacteroidota > Bacteroidia > J057 > J057 > JAUIGE01. Next base: position 1,664 of record JBGCFB010000118.1, read on the forward strand.
GCGAACCTGATAGGTGTCCACAGCCGGATAATGATGGTTTGCAAGCGGTTGGAAACGGGCACCTTTAAAATCGGGACTTCCATCTCCGGGTGAAATCTGAACCGAATCTCCAAGTATACTGGAAGGAATAATCGAAAACGCTCGACTTCCTCGGTCGCGATTCTGTGCGATACGAATACGATTTACACGGCACACAGGTGTGTCTTGGGCAACGGAAATTTTGATACACCTACTACTCGAACAGCCCAGCGTATCCACAGCGGATAAGCACACATCATATATGCCTGGGCGAGTATATGTATGACTTGGCCCATATGAAGTGCCTTGAATAATCGTCCCATCTCCGAAGTCCCACTTTACACTATCAGAATAAGGCCCCGAACCCCTGAAATTATATTTAAGTGATACGAGAGGGTTGTCTTCTGCATAAATAAAATTGACTGCACAATTAGGCGAAAACCAACCTCTATCTTCTACACAATATGTAAGGAGTGATCCTGTGGAGTCTATAAAGGTATTATTGGGGTTATCTACGGTCGATTCAAGATAGACTCGATGAGGACAAGAGCCCATAAAACGAACTTCCAAAAGCCTTATGGGAGCTTGAGAACTGTCAGGGATAATAAGTGATGAAGAAGCTCCAGGATGATCTTGGTGAGCAAAATAATATCGCCTATCATAATTAACACCCAAATAGTTTACATTAAACGCAGAGTCTAAATACTGCATATTGGTAAAACCCCAACTCATAAAGGCGCCTCCTGCCGAGGCAAAAGAGAATGTATGGCAAGCATTGATTGCCATGACTGACATGCGCACAGAGTCGAGTGTATAGCTCGTATCGTGGTTACTAATTCCTGAAATAAGGAGTGTTGCTTGACTTGCTCCGGGTCTGCGTTCAACTTCTGTAATCAGTTTAATCTGCTGTGCTTGAAGACCAGCAAAAGCGAGGATAAGGAGAATAAGTAGCGATGATCTCATAATATTAAAATTTAATGCGAAGGAATATACGTAAATTAGCTATTAATCTCATGAAGCATATAGCCTATTTATATTTTCTGTTTGGAGTATTGGTTTTCCTTTCCTCATCCCTAAACGCTAACCATGTCTATGGAGGAGGTATGCAATATCGGAGTATAGATCAAAGTCAAGATTTATATGAAATCGAGGTGGTGGCTTGGTATAACTGCAACGCACTTGCCTCAACGATGGATGATCCGATCTATCTATTCCGTTTTGCTGCAAGCGGACAGTCTCAGGGCTTTTATTCCATTCCTTTACCTGTTTTACCATCTCCAGACAGTGCTGCCTTTTGGCGAAATTGTGTGGGAAATTCTACACCTCCTTGTATCCTGCGAGTGGTGTATCGGGACACAATATTGCTTCCTCCTGTAACGGGTGGATGGGATTTGACTTGGGGAACCTGCTGCGAGGTAAATTCAATCGCCAATACAGGAGAATCTTCGCTTACCTGGCATGTACACGTTCCTACTGACCAGTTCCCTAATAATAGCCAAGCTAGGATGCTGCGCAAGCTTCCACGATTTGCTTGTGCTGGGGAGGAGTTTGTTTTTGATTTGAGTGCAAATGATTTGGACCAAGATTCACTTTCTTACCGTATCGTTTGGCCCTTTACAGGAGAAAACACGCGAGGATTAGGTGCGCATGCAGTTAGAGGCAGTACGCATCCTTTTAACCCCGCAGGTCCTCCTCCTTACCGACTTGATCAGTATGCGACTATTCTTGGCTACTCCTTCCAGAACCCCTTCGGCCCCGGAGGCCACCTGAAACTCGATCCTCAGACGGGGCGCTTGCAAGTATTGGCTCCACAGCCAGGAAATTATGAATGGGCATTTGAGGTTGTGGAATATCGCGACGGCGTGGAGATAGGAAGTTTTCGCTGGACCCTGGTGCTAATCGTTGTTCCATGTTCAGCAGGTGAGCTGCCTACATGGTCTGGGAGTGATTCTGCTCAGGTTCTACGAGGGCCAGAAGTGCGACGAATTGCATTTCATGATACCATTGCGGTTGTAGCGGGTGAAACGCTGTGCTATAATCGGAAACTAAATGGTCAAGATAGCAGCGAAGTCCTTACGGCTTATTTGCTGGCTCCTTCACGGTTTGAGCAGCCACAGCCGGAGGTCAAAGTATTGGGAGTAAATCCCGTGCGTGTCAAGGTATGCTTTACGCCTGATTGCGAACAGGTCGGCGATACCATTCCGATTATATTGGAAGGTATAGCACGTGATAAATGTTTGTTGCGAGATCGAAGCTATGATACGGTTTGGGTACGCGTACTTGCGCCAGAAATGAACATCATTTCTACGGATAGTATTTGTCTCTTCGACACCGCTTTTGTGCAAGGGTTTTCCAATACACGACGCACAATTTGGACGACAGGTGATACGACTTATGGTAACTTATTTTCCTCTCCGATAAGCACTCAGCGCATCGGGGCAATACCGCTTGGTGAGCGCGGTTGTGTAGGCGATACGGTTTGGACGACGGTATTTGTTGATCCTGACTTGCCTGTAGCGCGCTTTGATTTAGACAAAACGGAAGGTGTTGCGCGGTTTACAGTTCAAGCGAATAGCCGCAGCAAGCATGCCCAAGCGCTGCTTTGGTACACAGAAGACAAAACATACGAAACTCCGGCCATTAAGCATACATACAATACTCCTGGAACCTATATGCTCCAACTGAAGGTCAGGCACCGCTTTGGATGTGAAGATAGCATCCAGAAGCAAGTCGTAGTGGTTGACGGAGACATCTTTTTGCCCAATGCCTTCAGCCCAAATGGCGACGGCATAAATGATTGTTTTCAAGCCATTGGCAGTGGCGGGTTGACCGGAACCATCAGTATCTATAATCGCTGGGGCAAACGTGTTTTCACTTCTTCCAATCCGCTGGCGTGTTGGGATGGAGAAGGTGCGCCAGAAGGGGTCTATGTTGTTTCGCTTCAGGTTAGAACGCCAGGAAGCAGAATGATTGATCGGAGAGGAACGATTGTGTTGATTCGGTGATGTAGTGCCGGAGGTACTAGCTCGTCATTTACTAATCGATTAATCGTCAATTGTAAATTCAAGTAACCTATTTGTTCAGCTCCTCAAAAAGCCCCGTTTCCTTGTTCTTGCGCACATTATCCCAACGGAAATAGCGGCCATTCATCGCGACATAAATATCGGGCGGAAGCGTCTGTACGAATGCCATCGCCGCACCGAGATTGAAGAACCCATCTGACGTACCAAAGGCATATGGAATCATAGCGCCAGTGAGTACGATAGTTTTAGATTGAATATGCTTGGCAAGGTAGCGAGCTGTGATCGACATGGTGTCGGTTCCATGCGTAATGAGGATTTTGTTTTCCTCGCAGTCCATACATGCCCGTACGATCATGTCGCGTTCCTTATCGGTAAACTCCAGCGAGTCCTTCATCATCAAGGTGCGAAGCTTTACATCGAGTGTGGAGCGCCCTTGGCGAAGCATGCCCGGAAGCTTGGTCGCGCTGAAGTTCAGCGTTCCGTGGATATAATCGTATTCTTTGTCGAAGGTGCCGCCAGTGGCAAATATTCGGATGGAATTTGACATGTTGCGTGGGAATCTGTGGCTTAAGGAGTGCAGCGCTTTACGAGGCGCGCAGCGAATTTCTCCGGATTATTGAGTTTTTTGGAAAAAGTCTTGATGTAGCGAAGCATATTATTACGCTGAGACTTTGATATTCCCTTTAGTTCGTTGGTGAGCTTCTCCCATTCCGGAATAGCCTTTTTGAAAATAGGAAAGACTTCTAAAAACTCATCTGCTTTTCGACAAAGCGGCGGGAAATATCGCATGTCATTAATATCGTCTCCCATGCGCGAAATCACATACGGAGGAGCGACTATTCCGGAGAAATCAAAATCATATGGAAGTGCATAATGCTCTTCTGCCCGATCCAGGCGTTTGATGTTTTTTTGCAAAACCAGATCCCAGTCCCTATTTCCCATTGCATATTGAAACAGTGCTAGTTGGGTAATATGTTTTCGTTCAAAATCATCCTGCTTAATCCTCGGCTTCTCCACTAAGGTACCAGTACGTTCGGCTACCCGATCATCATCTTCGATGAAGAAACCTGTAAACTTTTGAGTCTTTATTTTTCCTCCAATATCAACCAAATTCACCTCTACCAATCTGACATTAAAAGACATAGGTGATAATAATTGATAGAATTTGTATACCAAATATTCCTTCAGCACATAGTCTGCGCCTGCACAAGGACACACAAGTTTGAGTTTTGTATTTCCTGTGAATAAACTTCCACTAATATTCTTTTTCTTAAATTTTAATCGAATCGGCGGCAAGCTGCAATTCGTGGGATCCTTTCGAAAGTTGCCACCAACTTTCACCTTTCCTTTAAGGTCCTTAACTGTGCTGGATTCATTTAGGCTTATTCGGGCATCGATATACTCGTTTTCCTCGACGCTTCGCTCACTATTGATCACCGCCATGTCTACCGCTAAGGTGATTTGAATGGGGTCATCATTGGTGAATAAAGGCGTTTGACAAATGAGCTGGCTATACAAGCACAGAATCAAGCTAATGGCGGCAAGTCTTTTCATGCTAAGAAACGTTGAAATATTCCGCGACGAAGTTACAACTAAGTAAAGATGAAAAAATAACCAATTCGAATCTTTACTTAGATAGTACCTCTACTGCCTTTGGAATAGCTTTCCAGGATTGGCGGGCTGCAAGTTGCTTTTGATCTGGACTCAGCAAAACTGCAAATTGGGGTAGGCTCATATTAATTAATGAGCGTGCGCCAACATCCAGATGAAATTCCTCTCCATTTCGGAGATATTTGATATGCTTGATCAGGCCTTGATCATTGACTGCGCCTTTCCAATCGACTAGCTGCGTAGCGATATCGTTGATGTGAGTTATCACATCTCCATATCGAAGACCGAACTGGAGTAAGGGACTTTCCTGATAGAGATATGTGAGTTTTTGGCCTCGCAAATGTGCCTCCGTAACAAGTCCCAGTTCGCGTGTGAGTGGGTCATGATATGGGAGCATAGTCAGTTCCAGACCGACCGCGGTTCCCATCGACTCGAGGGCCGGGCATAGATCTTCCAGGCCGTCTACAAAAGCCGCCTTGAATGTATCACTGCTTTTGCCTGAAAATCGCTCCACCAACTTCCAAAAGTCCGCCTCGGTGTATCCTATCTGAGGCACTCCAAATGTTCGGTACATGGAGCGCATGACATGATCAAGACTATAGGCATGATCACTGGACTGGCGGATGGCAAAGTCCAGAAGCATCGCTACCAAATAGCCTTTGTTATAAAAAGAAATGCGCCTATCGGGGACTCCCTTTTCCTGGTAGCCATTTATCGCACTATCCAGACTTGCCTGACGAAGACTCGTGTGAAGTCGTGCAGGTTTACCAAAGAAGCGCAGAAGCTCATTATTAATACTTTTTAGCCATCTGTCCATTTCCCAGACACCCGCTTTCCATATCATCAAGTCACCGTAGTACGTCGTAACGCCTTCAGTAACATAATGCAATGGAGTAGGGGGAAGGTGATCAAACTGATAGGGCAGCATTGCCTGAGGGCGAATGTTCTTGACATTCCATACATGAAAAAATTCATGACTGGATAGTTCTAGCAAACTGCTGATGGTGTCAGCTTCAGTGAATGTGCTACTTGGGCCCATCACGAGCAAACTCGATGCGACATGCTCTACGCCATGACGCATTCTGTTTGGGCTTGGGAAAAAGAGAAAGTCGTAATGATCTACCGGGCACCCATCAAATAGTGCGACTTGCGCTTTTATAACTGGCGCAAGTGCTTCAATTTCAGATTGAACAGAAGGCGCTCCTTTTCGCTTTATTTCTACAAAATCAACACTCACAGGAATATCAGTAAGTGAGGTCACGATTACTTCTGCTGTATCAGAATGACCAATAACCGGACTATCAAGTAGCTGCTGGAAATCAGTAGCTTCAAAATAGCCATGAGATTCTTCAGTTAGCTGTGTATAGTATTGATAAGCTGTAGGAAGCTGTACGCTATGTACCTGATCCTTGTGCTGCTCAGTATAGAGAAAGCAGTTTATGGGATTGAGTAAAAATAGTTCATCATCAAACCAGGAGCCGCCGGCATCTGCTTTATTTGGAAAAAAACGGTAGGAGATGTCGAGGTAGTCGGTGTTTTTTTTGCATGCTACATGCCACGCATTTGTTTCAATGCGTGTAATGGAAACAGTGTCGCCAGAAGGGTCACAGACATGAATATCAGCGATATCCTTGGCATAATCTGCATAGCTATATCTGCCTGGACGCCATCTGGGAAGCTTTAGTTCCGTGTTTGGGTCGGGCCTGTAAAGCCTAAGATGAATATTGAGCAAGTGTGGGAAATGCGGGTCTATCGAGATTTGGAATTGCATGAACTAAGAGTCTTGGTGTCAAATATAGGGATAGATGTTGCGAAATCGGTGTATTTTGCGGAAGTTTAACCAAACGAAGTTCTCGATATTACTGAAAACTGAAATCTTTACTCCATGAAGGCTTTTGCCTGGATTGTCACAATTCTCTATTGCTTACTAGCACTGTACGTGTGGATGTGCCCTGTTAAAGGCTACTGTCCGCAAGGAATGGGCGGCCACATGACGGCCGATATTCCGCCTGTAATACTTCCGCCAAGGTCCCTTTCTGAGGCTAAGCTCAGCGGTTCTTTTGCATACCCGATTGGTAGCGCAGAACCGAGGTATGATGAGGCATTTCAAAAAAGCCTGGTAGCCCAGGCAAAAGAAATCAATGCTGCTGATAATCAGATATTTAGCATCGTAGGCCAATATGGAAAAACCGAAAAATTTGATGGTGAAAATGCTAACCTGGGACTTGCCAGAAGCCTTGCGCTTAAGTCGCTATTAGTAGGGAATGGTGCTGACAGTAGTCGCATTATTGCCCTCTATGAAACAGTGCATGATAGTGTGGTGAAAAAAGGCGAGAGTATCGAATATCCTTTATCGGTTTATAAAGCAGAATTTGATAATAAATGGCTTGATGCTCAGGAGACAACAAATGTTTTTTTAATGGAAAATAGTCGGTCTGGTATAGAATTGGATGGACTAAAGCATATATACTTAGGCCAGATCGCACTCTTTCTCCAAGCAAAACAGACCAATACGATAACAATTACTGGTCACACCTCTTCGGTAGGCACTGCTTCGGATAATGAGGCATTGGGCCTGGAAAATGCAGAAAGCTTCAAAAAACTACTTGTGCAGACAGGTTTTTCCGCCGAGCAAATTAAAGTCGCTTCAAAAGGGGAATCCGAATTGATCAAGAAACCAGAGCAGACAGAATCCGATCGCCGCAAAAACAGGCGAGTCGTTATTTCATTAAACAAATAAACCCCAACCCCAATTTTTCTAAAAAGCCCGTATGGATCCTTTTTTAACCCAACTACTAATAGCTGCTGCCTTACTCCTTTTCGCCGTTTTACTCGGGATATGGATAGGCTCATTGCGTGGAAGAAAATACAAAAATCTTGCTGAAGAGTGGGAGCGTGAATACCACGAAAAACTTGAAACCTATACAAATCTTCAGGAAGCTCATGACACACTCAATGTTCAGTATACCAAGGATCGGGAAGCGATCAGTGGCTTGCAAGCTAAGATAAGTAACTCTGTAAGTGAGCGAAGCCAGCTTGAGCTTCAGTTAGGTGAACTTCGCCAACAATTGGAACATGCCAATCAGCAGGCCGCAAATGCACGTGAAGAAGCTACACAGGCTATTCAGAAAGCAGAAGCGCAAGTAGAGGAATTTGAGCAACGCGAAACAAAGCAGGCCATCGAAGTACCCGCTGTGCCAGAACCTGCAAAAGTAGTTTCTGCAGCTATACCAAAAGTTTCTACTGAACCTGTAACAGCTTCAGAACGGCAGCGTTTGGCAGAATTGGAAAACTCTATAGGTCGACTCAAGAACCAGATTCTATTGTTGATGCCTTTTCAGGGTAAATTTGAGCGTGCGCTCAAGGAAATGGAACAACTCAAGCGCGATGAAAAAGCAGCGCTAGACCGTGCTGCTCGAGCAAAAGCCGCCGCAAAAGTAAGCCAGAAGGCAATGGCGGAGGCTGCAGGGCAGGTACAGCAGCTAGAGTCAATCAAAGACCTTTACGGGAATTCTCAGGACCAAATTCACAAATTGAATCTTGCCCTTGGCATCGTTCGACCATATAAGGAGAAAGCCGAAAAACTTGAAAAGCGCACCCATACGCTTGAAAATAGAATCAAGAAACTGGAGGCTGGGACAGAGGCCAAAGCGACTTCAGCCAAAAGACCAGCTAGAAAAAGCACTCCTAAACCGGCAGCAAAGAAGGAAGCTCCTAAAGCACCAGCCAAAAAACCTGCATCTAAGCCTGTTGCCAAAAAGTCTGCTCCTAAGCCTGTTGCTAAAAAAGAGGCTCCGAAGCCTAAGGCTCGTCCTCCCAAAAAGACAAACCAGCCAAAAGCAACGAATACAAAACCGAATACACCCAAGTCTGGTAACAAGCCTGCTGCTAAAACAGCTGCTCCTAAAAAGAATGCTGCTGCGAAGCCAGCATCGAAACCCAAGCCAACGCGCAAAGCCACAAAAGCTGAAACGCTTGCGCGTATCAAAGCAAAAGCCAGTGAGGTCGATTTTGACCGCATTGGAAAGGCGACTGCCTCTCAACGTGATGACTTGAAAAAAATAAAAGGAATTGGGCCGTTTTTAGAAGAAAAACTCAACAGTATCGGCATTTACAATTTTGAGCAGATTTCGCGCTTTACACCCGGAATCGAGAAGAAAGTCAACGAAATCATTGAGTTCTTCCCCGGACGCATCAAGCGTGATAAATGGAAGAATCAGGCGGCAGCTTTATTTAAAGCAAAAAACAAGCGCTAAAACCTAGAAAAAATGAGGCAATCCTTTCGAGAATTGCCATTTAGGATTTATATTGCATACGGAAAGGATTTTTTTAACCTTTTCAATTTATAGTTCTTTCGTTTGGCTTTAGGGCGTTTTCATGGCTGTTGGCCGCGGACCTTTCTGGTCTGCGGCTACGTTTTTTTTACGAAGAACATTTCAATTTCTCCTTTCCCTTTTGCCTCCACCTTTCCTCGTGGTACAAACGAAAACTGATCCTTTACATGCTTGTAAGTAGCTGCAGAAATGTTCACCTCGCCTACTTTGCCACATGACTCCATCCTGGAGGCAGTATTAACGGTGTCGCTCCATATGTCATAGGCGAATTTCTTTGAGCCTACTACTCCCGCAACTACTGGACCTGTATGTATGCCGATTCGCGCCTCGAAAAACGGAAGCCCCATTTCTTTTCGCTCCTCCTTATGCATATTCAAAAATGACTGCATCGCCAGTGCGGCTTTAACCATGTCGCTAGCATGTGATTCAGAAGGCACAGGCAGCCCCGCAGCACACATGTAAGCATCACCGATCGTTTTGATCTTTTCTATGCCGTGAAGTTCTATGATTTTGTCAAAGCCTTGAAAGCAGGTATCCAGTTCCTTTACCAGTTCTTCTGGACTTAATTTCTCTGAAAGCTTACTGAAGTTTTTGAAATCAGAAAAAAGAACCGAAACCTCAGAATAATGCCGTGGAGAAGCAAAGCCTTTTGCCAAGAGTTCTTTAGCAGTTTCTGCTGGAAGAATATTGAGTAATAGCGCTTCCGATTTTTTCTTCTCTGCATCAAGCTCTGAGTTTTTATCCGCAAGTTTTCGATTGGAGCGTGTACGAAGGCGATAGCGATAATAGAAGACTCCAGCGAGGATAAAGAGGATTAGCATGATACTTCCGGCCGCAACCAGAAACAGTAGCCTTCGCTCAGCCTGAAGGGCTTGTTCTTTTTTTAATAATTCAATCTCCTTTTGATCCTGCTTGCGCTGAAAATGCAGGTGGAGTTGAGTCATTTGTTCCAGCTTGTTTGCATTTAATAAGCTGTCCTTCAGTCGGTCATGCTCTTTCTGAGTTTGAAGTGCCAGCCTAAAGTCTTGCTTGCCCTCATATATCTTGGAGAGATTCTCAAGGGCATAGCGCTCATCATCACGAAGGCCGGTCTCTCGCGCCAAGTCCAACCCGATAGAAGCATATTTTAAAGCCTTTTCATAGCGCTTCATTTGAAAGAAAGTCTTCGCTATATCATTGTATCCGTCTGCGAGTGCTTCAAGGTCTTTCCGGCTTTTGTGCATATTGAGCGAAGTCCAGAAATAGTCCAGGGCTTTAGGAAAATTACCTTCTCTTCGAAAAATACTCCCAATATTATTCAAGTTGCGAGCCATGCCAGCCGTGTCATTGAGTGCTTCAAAAATACTGATCGACGTCTCATGGGCTTTGCGAGCATCGTCGTAGCTATGTGCTTTTCTGTAGGCTCTTCCTATATGATTATAGATTTGAGCCTTTGTCTTCTGGTTTGATTTTATAGAAAGCGCTTTTTGATAATGAAGGTGGGCTTCAGGATAGCGTTTTAATTCTGCCTGAAGGATGCCCATGCTGAGGAATGTTTGGGCAAGATTGATCGAATCCGCAAAATGCGCTTGAATATTAGCTGCTTCTACAAATGAAGTTAGCGCTTCCTCATAATTAGCGAATCGATAGTGGACTTTCCCCATTCCGTGGATTGCGGCAGCTATACCGAGGCTATCGGACATCTCCTCAGCGATGCGTAGTGATTTGTCAAAGCTAACTTGAGCTTCTTTATAAAGTCCTCGCTGCCATCTTGCTTCACCCATCAAGCGATAGGCTTTGGGTAAATATCGTGGCGATCCCGTTCTGTGGGACAGGCGCATGCCCTTGGATGCCTGCTCGTAAGCGTAGTCGGGCGTGTTATTTAGAGCTAAACTAGCCTGTGCAAGATAGGCTTCGATGCTGTCTACATGGCTGGCAGACAGACTGCCGCACAGTGTCATCAACAGTAAGTACAGGGAAGCCCTGCAAGCAATCAAGCGTATCATATCAACATATATTTCGACGTCGAAAACTACACATTAATTTGGTCTTATGGATTTTTACCTAACTTTCCACAATGGCTAAATCTCCTCACATCCCTGTCGTGTGTCTTGCTTTTGCCAACGAGCGAACAGAAACAGGATTTCTCCGTGGTTTATCATTGGAGCTGAAAGCAATTCTCAGCGCCCTTGAACCAGCAGTGCGTGCAGGCAAAATCGAACTCAAGATATTGCCGGCTGCGACCGCATCCGAAATTGCAAATACCTTTCAGGAAGAATGGCTGGAAGGCCGTATTCGGGTCTTTCACTATGCAGGCCATGCCGATGGCGACGAGCTTTGGCTGGAAGGCGAGCAAGGCGGCAACGAAAGCTTTTCCTCTATGGGACTTGCTCGATTCCTGGGTGCACAGGATAGCCTGCAGTTTGTCTTTTTGAATGGATGCGCCACGCAAGACCATGCTGATTTATTACTCGCTGCAAATATCCCTTCAGTAGTAGTGACATCCGAAAAGATCAATGATGATCAGGCAAGAAAATTTGGTGCTCGATTCTATAAAGGACTTGCAAGTGGAGCTCATTTATTAGAAGCGTTTACAGAAGGGGAGGCGTTTATTCTGGGAAATACGCAAAATGTTCAGGAAGATATTAATAGAGGTTTGTACTGGAAAAAGGAGGATGAAAAGGAACAAATTCAATTCCCTTGGAGAATGTTCCATCAGGATGCTGTTCCAGGTAAACAGAATCCGGAATATTGGAGGTTATTTGGAGGCCTGTTAAATACCGATGATGAAGTTTCTGAGGCGGAGGCTATTTCCAGAGCATTTATCGGGCAGGTTTTTGGTAGTTATAAAGTGGTGAAATTGCTGGGAGTAGGTTCCAAAGGGATGGTATTTAAGGCCATTCATGAAACATTTCACGATGAAGTAGCTATTAAAATAACACACAGAATTCTAGAAGGCTTCGAAAATGTGAAGCGCATTCTTGTGAATGGTAATAAAGTTCTTTATGGTCTTCGCCATCCTAACCTTGGTAAGGTCATCGATGCTGGTCCGATCGGAAAAGACTACATGTATGTCATCATGGAATTGATCAAAGGCGAACGCCTTGACCAAGTCAATTTTCAGGTTCCGGTACTGGATGAGCGCGGGATCGATCAGTTGATTAGCCATTTTATTCAATTAGCTGATGGCCTTCGTGTTGCACACCATTATAGCTATATTGATGATGACGGGAAGCAGCAAAACGGAATTGCTCATGGCAACCTGCGTCCTTCCAAGGTGCTTTTTACCCTCGGAAGTGTTCCCAAAATCATTGACTTTTTGTTTACTGATCTTGGTCGGGCAAGAGGAGTAAAGTTTCTGACTCCATCGATGGAAAAACCTGGAGCAGAAGATGCAGAGAAGAAGCCACGATCCCAGCATCAGCATGAGTCTCCTGAGGACTACTTGCCGCCAGAGGTGATTCGGGGCTCTAAAGGAATCGGAACGGAGGCCGATGTATATGCGCTTGGAGCTGTTATGCTGCGGTCTTTGACCGGTTTGACGATTCCACAAGTCGGGATGATCACTGAGGAGAAAATACGCTCTTTGATCAGCAAGCAAAATTCTAAGCTACCCGAAGGTTTGGCTTTGGCCATATACAGGGCTATCCACCCCGATCCATCTAAAAGAACACTTCATATTGAGGGCTTTCAGGCATCTCTTCAAGCTTCCCTTACTGAGCCTGAGGAAACGGTTAATGCTGTAGTCCTTGCTCAAGCCGAAGAAAAGGATGATTTGAATGCGATCATCAATAGCTTGCAAGACCGAGTGTTGAGCGGCTACCGTATTCTGCGATACTTGGGCGTGGGGAGGTTGGGAATGGTCTTTGAAGCAGGACATGAAACAACCGGCGAAAAGGTTGCCCTGAAGCTTACTCATCGCATTCTAAAAGGGTATGATAGGGCCGAGTACTTATTTAAAAAAAATGCGGAAGCCCTTCAGTACTTGAGTCACCCGAGTGTGGCACAAATCAAGGAAGTGAATGTGCTCGGCAATCAAGAATATTTCTATATCCTTCGAGAACTTGTACACGGAACACGATTGGATAAAGTAAAATACGATGTCCCCAATATGCGCCGATCCGATTTGAGGGATTTATTAGTGGCTACTATTCGTCTTTGTGAAGGCCTTGAAGCAGCTCATGGTTTAGAATATGTCGGCGAGGATGGAAGCATAACGTATGGTATCATGCATGGTAATCTTCATCGTCGAAAAGTTTTTTTGACGGAAGATGGACATCCTAAAATAATCGATTTTCTATTAGGTGAACTGATCAATGACCCTGAGATTTTAATAGCAACTCCCAAGGTTCCCTTGAATGAGAAAAAATGGACAAATCCCGCTGATTTTCTTCCGCCAGAGGTAGTACAAGGTAGACAAAAGCCGTCCAAACGATCAGATGTGTTTTCGCTTGGAGCAATATTTTATGAAATTCTTACTGGAAGAGAGTTGTCTGAATACCTGCCTACTTCTCCATTTATGATGGCAAAATTGCTAGACCAAAGCAATCCCCGAATCCCCCGAAAAATCGCTGCTACCATCTTTAATGCCATCCATCCTGAGCCTTATAAGCGATATAATAATGTAACGGAGTTGAAACGCGATATTTTAAGAAGCGCTTCGATCATTGGTAGATTGTGGGTGAATCTGAAATAGGGGCACATCAATGATGTCATTGTTTAATAGAGTTTCAGCTTCGAATGGCTGGAGTTCTTTTAACATAAAAATTGTCCTTTCCAAGACATTATTAGGTAGTAAATAATGCGAATAGTTGAATTATTTTTGCAAAAAGCATCGAAAAGTGTGACTTGATCGTTAAACAAATGTCAAATAATTAAATCTTGAATATGGAAAAATTGCAAGGATTGAAATAACACGATTCGTGAAACTTTGTTGAAACTTATCCGTTCAAGTCCTCACCCCAAATTAATTAATCTTAAAGCCCCTTAAGAAAAACTCTATTATGGCACGACAAATCAAAGCTAAAACTCCCGTCAGCGAAGAGATCCAGACTTTGGAGCAACAGTTGCTTCAAATGAGAGATGCATTTCGTTTTCATCAAAATGACATTCGCAGAAAATATAATCTTTCGGCTACCGGAATGGAAATCATTTTCTTTGTGAACCAAGAAGGCCCTCAGCAGATGAAGGTCATCGGCGAAAAGTTCGAAATTAAATTTAGTACCTTAACGAGTCTTATCGACAAAATCGAAAAGTCAGGATTAGTTAAGCGTGTTAACTCGAAAGAAGACCGTCGTTCTATATTGGTACAAGTAACACGTAAGGGTGGCAAAATGCTCGGTGAATATGACCAGCAGGTCAAAGACCTTGCAGCAACGATTAAAGTTGCGGCAAACGGAAACACTCCAGTATTTTTAAAAACCCTTGAAAAAGTAACCCCTGAACTATAGGGAGAAGAAGTAGTGTAATTCCAAATATTTCCTACCCCAGGAGACTGTCTTTCAAAAGGCAGTCTCTTTTTTTATGCACGAAATCGGATGAATAACGCATCAAAATATCGCCGAATGAAGTCTTTTTGATGAAATATGAGGTATGTTTTTGATCTCCCCAAAAAGGCCTTTATGAGGCACTGGGGAGGATTGGTTAGGTGAGTTAGCCCAGAATTATGTGTAATCCGCCAAGATGAACTGTAACCACCAATATAATTTGGCTTAGTGTAGATTTGAATCAGATACTCAGACATCTGCTTTTTAATTCGTGTTCAGATCTGGACACCCATTTTTTACCATTTGCTTGAAAATACTTGTTTCATCAGCTACCCAAAAGCTGGCTGGGCGAGGTATGTGCAGGCAATTTTTTACACAATCAAATTATGTACTCATGAAAAATCAACTTACACTCCTGTTACTAATTGTTTTATCTGGCGCCTACATGTTCGGCCAGAAAATAGCTCCAATGGATGCGCTTGGAAAAACAAGCATATACACAAACTCATTGCTTGATGTAGAATCAAGCTTCTCAAGTCCTCAGGCGCCTTCAGATCCGATTGGTACGGTGAGTTCGAGTGCTGTTACGTCACTAAAGATCGGAGAAGCCTCCAATGTCTATACCTACATCTCATTGGCTACGAACCAAGTCTCAACCTTGCCAGGATTGGGAACCGGGGGAGCGGTAGGATTTATTCATCGTCAGAATATCGCTAATTGTTCAGGCAACAACGGCCAATTCCGTTATACATTATCAGTAGATGGTGGCAATACATGGAAGGTCGGAACTTCAGTATCCACGCCGCCTAGCCCACCAGTAAATACCTGCTGGGGATTAGGAACATTAAATAGTGATGTGGGTGACCCCACAGTAACTGACCCCGATATTCCGGGCCGTACTGCACGATACCCTAATTTTGGTTTATTCCGACTGAGCAATGCGAATGATCTGGATAGTCTTGCAGCAGTGTTTTGTGGACCTGTTTTACAAGGAACTTCTACTGGCTGGGATGGCTATCTTACTGGTGTCGCCACAGATGTGAACTCGACTCCGATAGTTACAGACGAGCAGCTTCACTGGCAAGATGACGGGTCTGGAAATACCACTCAGTTCTTTTGCCACTCGCAGGTACAAGTTCATCCCGACAGTAATATCTGGTATTTTCTGTCGCGCGATTTTGACCCTAATGGCGGAACTGGTAATGGCGCTCCAGGTAATGACCTTTTCTTGAATCGTGGAGTTTATGATAATTCAACTCGACAGATGACCTGGACCACTACACACTCGTGGTCTTTTAACCTAACCACTACGCCTGCTCGACCTGATGGCATTTCACCTATAGATCCGACGATTGCCTTCGCTCCAGATGGGCGCAAAGGATATATTGCCTTCATTTCAGATTTGGCTGGGCAAGGAAAAGACACCACTAATGCTCCAATTATCCTTGAAACAACTGATGCGGGTATAACATGGTCCGCGCCTCAGGAATTGGACTTGCATCAATTTCCTCAACTTATAGCTGATATTCAGGAAGATACCTTTTGGACGGATGCAAACCAGACGGATATATTATGGCTAGAACCGAATGTGAGTACAGCATTTAATTTTGATATGGAAGTAGATAAAAACGGTATCCCACATATCTTTACACTTGTTGGAGGAAATAAAACAGGCAGTACCGACCCAAATAGGGCAGACACGGAGCCAGGGCACGGAACTATTTCCAATTTATTTCGCGGCCTTTATGATATTACAAAAGACCAATATGGCGATTGGAATATGATTGCGATTAGTGGTCAAAATGCCTTGCGCGGCTATTTTGGAGACTTGTCAGCACCAGCTACTCAGTCTGAAAGGTACTTTGCGATGGACTACCATCCACAAGTAGGACGTAGCCAGGATGGAAGCCGTATGTTCTTCTCCTGGGCCGATACCGATACTTCGATTAATCCTCCTGCCCCTGGCCCCGTCGATGATAATGGTAACCCTGTTAGTATGGCTAATTATGCACCAAACCTGCACACCTTTGGATTGAATATCGATAATAATACAGTGACGAACATTACAAATTGGACCGCTGATGATTTGACTTGGACAGGGCGTGCGATTGGTCCCCGTATGGCGAATGTCTCACTCCCTGGTACAAATAAATGGACCCTTCCGATTACAGTGATGTCCCTGGATGGCGGCTCTGCAATTAACTTTGCTTCCTTTCACTACTTCAGTGATATCGTAATTGATGAGACGGATTTTGTCGATCCAGCCCGCTTTTTCTATAACTGTAAAGAAAACCCATATGCTAACACAATGTCTTCTACGGACGCTACTTGTGGCATGATGGACGGAACTGCTACTGTAACTATATCTGGTGGTATTGCACCTTACACATATGAATGGAACGATCCCAATAGTTCTGCAGGTATAACAGCAAACGGCCTTGCAGCTGGGATATACACTGTTGCCATTTCTGATGACTTTGGCTGTGTAGATAGTCAGCAGGTCATTATAAACGATGTCGGTGCAGCAGTGCTTTCGATCGATCAGGCATCGATTGCAGACCCAAACTGTTTTAATACAGCAGATGGCGCCGCGACCGTAACCGCTACAGGTGGCACAGGCATGCTCACATATGCCTGGTCTCCGAGTAATGAAACCACCGCTGCTGCTACGATGCTTCCTGGAGGTACATCTACAGTTGTAGTAACTGATGGTGCAGGATGTGTAAGTCGTGCAATTGTGACCCTCAATACTCCTTCGGCTATTGAGCTGACAGTAATTGGTACTGATGTGATCTGTTATGGAGAAGGGAACGGTACCGTGACTGCAATTGCTTCAGGTGGCTCGGGCACCTTAAGCTATATCTGGAATAACGATGCAAGTCTTGATTCGGCAACCCTTATAGGGCTTGAGCCTGGACCCTATCAGGTTGAGGTTTCAGACGAAAATAGCTGCAAAGTATCTTCTTCTGTGATTGTCGCTGAGCCTGATTCACTTGAAATATTCGAGTTTACTGTGAATACCCGTAATGGCCGGTCGAGAATAGAGGCAAAAGTACGCGGAGGTAATGGCGATAATCAGGGTGGATACAAATACAGCTGGGTTAATGGTGACGGCATTCCAAGCGGCACAGGGCCTGCTATTTTCAATCGTCCTCCTGGAAGATATATCGTGACAGTAACCGATCTTAACGGCTGTACTGCTAAAGATTCCGTTGATGTCTTAACGGGACTTGAGGACGAAATCGCTTCAGGTATTTCAACCTTCGACGTCTTCCCTAACCCTGTGCGTGATATTGCTTTTGTGAATATTTCGCTAGACCGAATGGAAACTGCAACTATAACCTTGATGGATATTGCAGGTAAAACGCAGCATGCAAGCGAGGTTTCTGGTCGTGATATGAGAGTCCAGATTGATGTGGGAGGATTTGCTTCAGGCCTTTACCTGGTTCGTCTGAGTACTGAACGTGGCTCCGCAGTCCGGAAGTTGATTGTTCGCTAACTTTTAGCGCATTAACGAGTGAAAAGGAGAGAGCACCAGCCTGTATAACAGACTGGTGCTCTAGTTTATTGATATATAACAGGTGTTTTTATTGGAGTAGTACTTTTATCAGTTAAGAAGTGTTTTTCATCCCTTCTGTATATAAATTTTGTTTTTATGGCGACAAAAAGGGCTGTCTTATCAATCTCATTTTGAGATTAGTATGAAACAATTTGTGAGCTTATTGTGGCCTCTATTGCTCTTATAAAGGTCTTTATGGTGCTTTCGTAGTGAAAAAATAGCGTTTCACTGTGTAACCTGAGTAGAGGAACTGTAACCTCGAACATATTAAGCGTTCCTGTAGTTTTGTGAACGATACTTACACATCGCTCTTTTTATTGTGCTCAATTCTTTGTGGCACATTTTTTTAACATTCGGTTAAAAACGCTAATTTCGGCAGCTATCAAAAAGCTACTCGAAAGTAGCATCATGGTAGTAATACTCTACACAAATCAAAAGGCGTACTTATGAGAAAACAACTTACACTTTCGTTGCTATTGATCGCATCAGTAGTATTTGCATTTGGGCAGAAAGCAGCCCCTGCAAATAGTCTTGAGGAGATCAGTATTTCAACAAACACAATGTTGGACGTGCCATCAAGCACACTTAGTCCAAATGTACAGGTGGATCCTATTGGAACAGTTAGTTCAAGTGCTGTAACTTCAATTAGAATTGGTGAAGCTTCAAACGCTTATACATACCTCCTAGTTGAGAACAACCAGATTACTACAATTCCAGGACTTGGAACTGGTGGTGTTGTCGGATTCTTACACCGTCAAAACATTGCTAACTGTACAGGTAACAATGGACAGTTCCGTTACACGCTTTCTACAGATGGCGGTAACACATGGAAGATTGGTGCGACTAATACTGTTCCTCCAGCTCCTCCTGCTAATACTTGTTGGGGACTAGGACCTTTGAACACTGACATGGGAGATCCTATCGTATCGGATCCAAACGTTACAGGCCGTACAGCACGTTACCCTAACTTTGGATTATTCCGCCTTAGCAATTCCAATGACCTTGACAGCCTTGCTGGTGTTTTCACTGGCCCAGTTCTTCGCGGAACTACTGGTTGGGACGGTTATGTAACTGGTGTTGTTACTGATGTAAACGGTACTCCAAATGTAACTGACGAGCAACTACACTGGCAAGACGATGGATCAGGTGGTACTATCCAGTATTTCTGTCACTCACAGGTGCAAGTACATCCAGACAGTAATATCTGGTACTTCCTTTCACGTGACTTTGACCCAACTGGTGGTACAGGTGATGGTGCTGCTGGCCGTCAGCTCATTTTGAACAAGGGTGTTTATGACAACTCTACACGTCAAATGACATGGACATCTCCTTACACATGGACATTTAACTTCACAACGACTCCTGATCAGCCAGATGGTATTTCTCCAATTGGTTTGATTATGGCATTTGCACCTGACGGACGCAAAGGGTATATCTCTTTCCTTTCTGACCTCGCTGGCCAGGGTAAGGATACTACTATTGCTCCTATCTTAATTGAAACGAGTGACGCTGGTGCTACATGGGCAGCTCCAATGGAGCTAGACCTACACCAGTTCCCTCAGCTTATCGAGCAGGTTCAGGACGATACATTCTGGACAGATGCAAACCAGACAAATGTATTCTGGATGGAGCCAAATGTTACTACAGCATTTGAGTATGATCTTGAGGTTGACAAGCATGGTCACCCACACATCTTCACTGTAATCGGTGGTAATAAGCGTGGTAGCGATGATCCAGGACTAGATGATGCAGAGCCAGGACACGGTACTATTTATGGTACTTACCGTGAGCTATTTGACATCACAAAGGACTCATATGGAGACTGGAATATGATCCAGATTGGTGGTCAGAAGACTCTTCGTGGATACTTTGGTGACAACTCTGTTGCTGCGGCTGAAGCTGATAACTTTGCAATGGACTACCATCCAAAAGTTGCTCGTAACGAAGATGGAAGCAGAATCTTCTTCTCATGGGCTGATACTGATACATCGATCAACCCTTCTACTCCTGGACCTGTAGGTACAGATGGTAACCCGATTACCATGACCAACTATGCTCCTGACTTGCATACATTTGCTGTAAATGTTGATAACTATACTGCAACCAATATTACAAACTGGACTTCTGATGACCTTACATGGACAGGTCGTGCTATCGGACCACGTATGGCGAATATTGCTCTAGCAGGAACAAATAGCTGGACGCTACCTACTACAGTAATGTCATTGGACGGTGGTTCTGCGATTAACTTCGTATCATTCCACTACTTCAGCGACATCGTAATTGATGAGACTGACTTTGCTCAGCCTGCTCGTTTGTTCTACAACTGTAAGGAGAATCCATACGCTAACACAGCTTCTGCTACAGATGCTACATGTGGTATGATGGACGGAACTGCTACTGTAACTGTTTCTGGTGGTCTTGCACCATATACATATGAGTGGAATGATCCTAACAACTCTACTGGTATTACAGCTAACGGCCTTGCGGCTGGAATCTACACGGTGACTGTTTCTGATGATTTTGGTTGTACTGATGTACAGCAGGTTATCGTTAATGACGCTGGTGCTGCTGATCTGTCAATCGATGGTGCATCACTTGCAGACCCTAACTGTTTCAACACTACTGATGGTGCTGCAACTGTAAATGCTACAGGTGGTACAGGAATGCTCACGTACGCTTGGTCTCCAAGTGGCGAGACTACAGCTGCTGCAACTATGCTTCCTGGCGGAATGTCTACTGTAATCGTTACTGATGCAAACGGATGTGAAAGCCGTGCAACTGTAATGCTAAACACTCCTCCTGCAATTAACCTTGCTGTAAGCGGTACAGATGTACTTTGTAATGGTAACGGAAACGGTACAGCTACAGCTATTGCTTCTGGCGGAACTGGTAACCTTGGCTACATCTGGAACAATGACATGAATCTTACTGGTGCTACTATTTCAAACCTAGGACCTGGTCCTTATGAAGTAGAAGTTTCTGACGAGAATGGTTGTAAGGTTTCTTCTACTGTAAATGTAGATGAGCCAGATCCACTTGTAGTAGACGAGTTCTCTGTGATCACACGTAACGGTCGCTCAAGAATTGAGGCGAAAGTAAGCGGTGGTACTGGTGACAACCTCGGAGGTTACACCTATGCATGGACTACAGACGCTGGTAACCCTGCTGGTTCAGGTCCTGCGATCTTTAACCGTCCTGACGGAACATATATCGTTACTGTTACTGACCTTAACGGTTGTACTACAAGTGATACTATTTCTGTTCCTGTTGTAAGCATCGATGATGAGATTGCTGCTGGTATCTCAACATTTGAGGTGTATCCTAATCCGACAAGCGATGTAGCATTTGTAGCTATTTCACTTGATCGTACTGAAGATGCTACTGTTGCATTGATGGATATCACAGGAAAGACACTACGCACAAGCAATGTGTCTGGCCGTGACCTAAACGTTCGCTTGGACGTAAGCGGAATGGCTGGTGGTGTATACTTGGTACGCGTATCGACAGAGCGTGGCTCTGCAGTTCGCAAGCTGATTGTACAGTAGTGAATAACATATTCTGATTTAGTTCAGAATCGAAAAAAAGCTCCGGTCCATTTTTTGGACTGGAGCTTTTCTTTTTTTGTCAAAACTTTGAGCCTTTTTTTGAGGTTGAGTGTTAAATATGCTGATATGAGATTGTTCCTCCTGATTGTCTTTATACTTACGATTGCTTGTGGTGACAAAACGACCATCGAACCTAGGCCTCCAGGGCCGGACCCGCCACCGATTGATTCAACAGTCACCTTTTTGGCACTTGGGGACTCGTATACAATCGGGGAATCCGTTCCTGTTAGCATGCGCTGGCCGGTGCAACTGGCAGACTCTCTCAATGCCCGTGGCTGGAAATGTGAGGAACCTGTGATCATAGCGCGTACAGGCTGGACCACCGACGAACTAGATCGCGGAATTGACCAGGCGGGTATTAGGGATACTTTTGGTTTGGTATCCTTACTAATAGGCGTGAATAATCAATTTAGAGGAAGGCCTGTGGAAGGCTATGCGCCGGAGTTCAGAGACTTGCTTAATCAGGCCATCCGATTTGGGCGAGGAGATACCTCCCGGGTATTTGTCGTGTCTATTCCTGATTATGGTCCTACGCCCTTTGGGCAGCGGTATGATACGGTGAAAATTGCCCGTGAATTAGATGCCTATAACCATGTTGCAGACAGCATATGCAAGATTTACAACATCCCATTCTTCAATATCACCCCAATCTCAAGACAAGCTCGAGAATTTCCTGAACTCGTAGCCAATGATGGATTGCACCCTTCCGGTGAAATGTATCGCCGATGGGTGGAGTTATTTAGAAAAAATGTTGAAAAATTACTTTCAGAATAGCTTTCGCAAGCTATTCATTGGCCTTCCAGACACGCATGATATTTTCTCCGCAAAACTTCCTGATGTCTTCAGTGCTATAACCACGTCTTAGCAATTCTGCGATCAGATTCGGATACATCGATACATCCTTCAATCCAATCGGAAGTGAATCACCCACACCGTCGAAGTCCGAACCAAAACCTACATGGTCTACGCCAGCGAGCTTCACTACATGGTCGATATGATCGGCTACTCGTTGGACATTGCTAAAAGGCAAACCGCCTTGTTTTTGATCATAATCTGCTATAAAAGCATTGCAGGTACTATCGCCCCACTCGGCTTCGCTTTCCAGGAGAAACTGTCTGATTGCAGCCCTACGACGGTCAAATCCGTTCCTGGATGCACTATCCACAAATGTGGAACCAAAGTTAATCTGAATCACACCACCATTATCGCCTAGCTTTTTAATCATATCATCATTCATATTCCGCTCAAAGTCAGGAATATATTTTCTGCATGAAGAGTGAGAAGCAATGACAGGTTTTTGGGTTAAAGCGAGGACTTGATAAAAAGCGCTATCTGAAACGTGACTGATATCTATCATGATACCCAGGCGATTCATTTCCGGAACTACCTTACGCCCAAATGTACTTAGTCCGTTCCATGTACCAGTAGTATCATAGCTTGAATCACAAATGCGATTATCTTCACTATGCGTAAGTGTGATATAACGAATTCCTCTTTTATAAAAATACTTTAGAAGCTTCAGGTCCCCTTCTATCCCGGCGCCATTTTCCATTCCCATCGGAAGAGCAATGATTCCCTTTTGAAATGCCTTTTCAACATGCTTCGTACGCTTTGCAACACGATAGAGCTGCGGATGAGCAGCTGCAAGGCTATCCACCATGTCGATTAGGCCATCTGCGAAGCGTTTTGCGCCTCCTACACGCTGATAAATAGCAGGAATATATATCGACATAAATGGCGCGTTTAGGCCTCCTTCTATGCAACGCACATAGTCAAAGTCACCCCCTTCGGTGCGGTCGCTCACATCGTCTGGTCCGGTATTACGGTTGCGCTGTTGCCAAAGCCTGATAGGAACATCGATATGCGTATCAACGATAAGACTTGAACGAGCAATACTTTCTGCTTTTTCCAGAAAAGGCTCATAGGATTCCTGTGCGTAGCCGAATCCAGCGATGGCTACGAGAATAAAGAGGAGGGTCGTTTTGTACATGATTAAGAAACTGAGTCTTTTTTGCGCTTCTTTTTGGACTGGCCGTTCGAAGCTGCTTTAGGTACCGAAGAAAAGATTTTTTCCAGAATTTTCAATGTAATTAAATAAGCTGGTTTTATTCCTGTTTCTCCAAGTGAACCTGAGGCTAGCGTACTGCCTGTAAGTAGCGGATTATCTGAAGCGTAATACGCATAGCGCAATGTTAGATTAGGGTCCACATTCTTACGAATAGCAGTCTGGGACTGAATCGCTTTTTGATAATGTGCACCTTCCATTTCCAGGCCTATCGCTCTCCATGAGGAGTTTTTGAAGTAAGCGAGTATGTCTCTGTTTTGAAGTGAAGTTCCTAGTACTGTAATCATCGGACCTTCCAAAACGGGGATTTCATAATCGTTGAAATCATCTTTGCTGAAGTCATTTTTAAAAGGATAATTATCTGCAGTTCCTTCAAAAACATGAGCCGTAGGAACCATAAGGTCACCTTTTCCGCCCGTTAGAATGCCCGCCTTACCCATAATAGATATCGAAGTAACAGGCATATACATCGGCTTTTTGCCTTCAGGTGCGTATGGCTTCAGCAATTCATCGAGCGTTTCGTAAGCTTGCTCCCCAAATGCGTAGTCCATCACAAGAATGACGGGCTTTTGGGATAGGATATCAGCTGAAGAAAAATGCTTCGCCACTTCTGGATGTAGTTCACAAGTGGCAAGCTCAGTCGTGTCGATAATCTGGACGCTGATATGCGTTCCTGAGTGATTATTCAGTACGGTAAGGCCTTTGGCTTGTGCGTAGCGAAATACTTCCTCCTGAAGCCCTTTGTTTTCTTTTTGGGACATCTTAGCCGCAATATCAAAG
This sequence comes from Bacteroidia bacterium, assembly GCA_045106685.1. Classification (GTDB taxonomy): domain Bacteria; phylum Bacteroidota; class Bacteroidia; order J057; family J057; genus JAUIGE01. The sequence continues at coordinate 26,127 of JBGCFB010000118.1, forward strand.
ACAGGAATATCAGGCTTAAAATGCTCACGCAAAGCTGGGTAAGCATAAAGTGTATTGACTACCGAGTGAAGGTTGGCGCTAATAATATGAAGAGGGCGGTCGAGTAGGTCGTTATCAAAAAGGTGCTTTTTGATATTAGTGGCCCAGCGCTCACCGTAAACGTGATGTCCTGTGCGGGCGCGTAGGCTAGGGGAGAAGCTTACTTCGCGCATCTCCTCTCGATGATGCTCGCCCATTGCCAGTTTTCCCATCCAATATACGACATTGAAAAGACCGTTATTGGACTTGCTGTTTGAAGAAAGACGCTGGCATGCGATGCGAGTTTCCTCATATGTTCTGCCCAATACCGTAGCAAGGTAATTGTAGGCTTTTATTTGATCCTGATCATCTTCCACACCATCGCCTAATACGATTTTCTCTAGCATGAGCCACTCTCCGGTAGGTTTCCCTTTTTCATTGAGTGCATGACGCATGACTTTCTCTGCCTCTATATATAAGAAACTGAGGTGTGTTAAAATATCATATATCTCGGAGCGTCCTCGTGTAACTTCGATGTACATGCGCTCCGCATCAATGCGATAGCAATTGCGGCGACGAGCTGAGGGGACGATTACCTCAAGGCCAGAATCCTGGTAGCCTTCTTCGGAGACTAGGCGGATAATACGGCATTCCTCAATGCCGCGCGGCAAGCGGTCGATGACATAGACAAGGCCATTGAGTTCGACCTTTTCAGGATCGTTCATCGAGCCATAGATCTCAGGGCTGAGATTGATCAATGCTTCCCGAACTACACTGCCCGTGCGGCCATTAGGTCGGTAGCGACCACGGTTGGCAAGGTGGCGCATTTCTACATACAATTTTTCAATTGCTGTGCGCGATACTCGGGCGCGGGATAGTTCAAGATTTTCTAGCATAGATTGTTTTTTTTGCTTTTGGCGGCTAGCTTCTGGCATTTGGCTTTAGGAAAACGCCTTTTTCAAAGTTAAGCTAACTCCACTTTTAATGTTAAAATTGGATTGGTTAACGTCACTATACGCGATATTCAGAAATTGGTTATGAATAGTGGTCGAATTTCAGTCCTCGATGTTCGATCTTTGCTGTTTGATCCTCGATCTTCAAAAAACCTAAAGCTCCGCGCCTAAAGCCTCGAACCTAAAAAACGAGCACCAGGAATCGAACAGCGAGTATCGAGGACCAAATAGTGAAAAAACATGTCTTTTTACTATTTGTAACCCTCGGCCTGAAGCGTAAATAGCTCCGCATACATACCATTGCTTGCAAGCAATTCTTCATGCGAACCAATTTCAACAGGCCTGCCTTTTTCCAAAACCAAAATCCTGTCTGCCATACGAACGGTAGAGAAACGGTGCGAAATAAGCACGGCAGATTTACCTGAAGTAAGCTCTGCAAAACGCTGAAAAACTTCATACTCTGCGCGCGCATCAAGTGCCGCAGTGGGCTCATCCAGAATGATCAACTGGGCGTCACGCATGTACGCACGACCGAGAGCTATCTTTTGCCATTGGCCGCCAGAAAGCTCTACTCCGTTATCAAATCGGCGCCCAAGACGTTGCTCGTATTTTTTAGGTAAGCCATCAATCACACCAGCAGCGAGCGAGCGCTTAGCAGCGTTTTCAATTCGAGGATTATCCTCTTTTGCCTCAATACGACCAACTGCAATATTTTCCCCGGAAGTGAATTGATATTTTACGAAGTCCTGAAAAATAACACCAATTGCAGCGCGGTATTCATCAAGATTATATTCACGAATATCTACTCCATCAAGGTAGATAACGCCTTCATCAGGATCATAAAGACGAGCCAGTAGCTTTACGAGAGTTGTTTTGCCTGCGCCATTCTCCCCTACAAGCGCGAGTTTTTCTCCAGCTTTTAGTGAAAAACTTAGTTCTCTTACCGCATAGACCTCTGTTCTTGGATATTTAAAACTAACATCTTCAAAGACCCATCCCTCCTTAATTTCTTTTGGAAAAGGAATAGGTTCGGAAGGAGAACTAATAGCCGGTTCTATTTCAAAAAAGTCAAATAGGTCCTGAAGAAAAAGGGCACTTTCAGCAATACTACTGAAGCGTGAAAGGACGCTCTGTAGCTGATTTCGAAGTCGCTCAAACGAACCTGCCAAAAATGTCAAGTCACCGAGACTAAGTCTTACCGCACCTGAGACAATCGTCCAGCCTGAGATTTCGAGCGTCCTGCCGATGGTCTGTAAAATGATCACAATATAAGCGAGGTAGTAACCGAGTGTTCCTAGCCCATTGAAAAATAAGCCCCAGCCAGCTCTGCGTATTGCCAGTTGCCTATTGGCGTAATAATAGCGGTCTGCAAGTTGGGAAAAAGCGTTTTTTAGAAAATCTGTCAGGCCAAATATCTTGACTTCTTTTGCTGTCTGGTCACTCGCTCCAATAAAGCGCAGGTAATCGAGTTCCCTTCGTTCGGGTGTCCAGTTGCGTGCCAGCGAGTAGGAACGTTGATTGAAATATGTTTCACTTAAAAATGCCGGAATCACAGCAATAAATAGCAAAAGAATAAGCCAGGGATTAAACACCACGAGGCCTGTTGCGAGGAAAATAATGGAAATGATGTCCTGGATTTGGGTGAAAAGCATCGAAATCAAAACCATGCGGCCCACCGTCTGTCTTCTTGCTCGTTCGAGTTTGTCGTAAAAATGCGAATCTTCAAATTGAGGCAAGTCTAGTTTCGCTGCCTTTTCTATCAGCATCTCCGAAGTTCGATTCGTGAATAAGTCTCCCAAAAGTGCGTCAAGCAGACTGATGATGCGTCGTAAGATGAGCGTCAATATCGCGAGGGCGAGTTCTATTCCTACGTACAACCATAGGTTGTCAAGGTTTGCGTCAGGGCTTTCTCTTGTGAAAAGTACTACTTCATCGATGATGAGTTTTCCTACATACAGTGTCGTTACGGGCATTCCTGCCAGGATCACACGCAGAATTGCACTCGAAAGCGTCATGCCCGGATGGGTATTCCACACCATGCTGAAAAAGCGAGGAAGGTTACGTAACGCTTTTACAGTGTCACGCCAACCTGGCGGCTTTTTGGTCATGTGGGAGGAGGTCCGTCGCTTGGCTCCAAAGTACTTGGCGAAAAAAGACATGGTGCAAATGTGAGAATTTGCTGGGGGATTTCCCTGATTTTACTAATATCGCTTTATGAGAATTTTTAGCACATGCTTATTGATGCTTTTTGGACTTGGGATTTTGCACGCTCAGGAGGTTCCTGCAAAGGTTTTGCAAATTGAGGGACTGCTCAATAAAGCTGCAACTCCAGAGGCATTTGAGGCAGATCGCCTTGCGGCGCGATATGAAGCTACTCAGCAGCTCCTGAAGGACTCGCTTACGATTAGTGTGTATTATGATTTGCCCAAAACGCAGGTCGTTCGTGTGTATAATAATCTCGATATGGCTCAAACCTGGCCCCAGGAAAATCCGCCGCTGCTGGTAGAAATTACCGCTGCCGAAGTGTGTACCGTCAGAACAATTGAGCCGATGAGTACTGGAAAGTATCTTTTGCAGACGACCTGCTCAGTTTGGAAGCGAGGCGAAACGGGTAATTTGCCACTTGTAAATCGTTCGGCGATGATTCCATCACCGCTAATTCCCGATAGACTTATTGGTAATTTTAGCATGCAGGTACGATCTCGTTTTGCTGCGCCGCCCACCATTCGCAACACCACCTTGCCTAGTCTGGATTGGCCGCCGCCACTGGCTACGGCCCAGGGAGAGCTTCCTGCCAAATGGTTTGGGAATATGAGCATGGAGCAGCACGCTACCCGATTAGAAGGAGCATTGGCTACGTATGGATATTTGAAGCACTTTCGGTATCAATTAGAACAAGGAGACGGACAGGCTATCCTAACCGCACCGGAACGCATTCACGGTGATGGAAGCTCTTTTATTGAAGAGCGTTTTGCCGATTTTTCTCCTGCTCAAAACTTCTCGCTATCCCGCATTACAGAAAGCCTGCGCTTTTTTGCAAAACCAGGTACTTATCGCGTCTGGCTTATTACGATTAAAGAGATCAGTCCTGGCGAGGTAGAGGTGAGCCCCTTTGTGTATCTATTTGAAGTGCCAGAGCCATCAACTGCGAATCTCGATCCCGATGTTCAAATGGTATTCGGGCATCGACTAAGTATCCAGCAGCACCTTGACAAAGCTGGTTGGATTCGTATTTTTAGAGGTTACTAATAGGCCAAGCATGTTTGGGTTGTAACCTCTGTCAGCGCTTTATGCATGATGGTTAAAGCGCTGACAGAGGTACAGCAACCGGTATTAAGCAAACCGCGATAACCATCAATCTTTTTTGCCAAATTGCGGCTCGCAATTCAGTCTCATGTCCAAAAAACAACGCTCCCCACTCGCAGCCATATTTCTCACCACCTTCATTGATTTGCTGGGGGTGACGATTGTTATTCCTGTATTGCCTGCGATCTTTCTTGCTCCAGATGCGCAGTGGATTGATCCTGCAAATACTTGGTTGACCCCAGCCATGTTGTTTGGACTTCTGACAGGTGTTTTTCCTTTGATGCAATTCTTTGGGGCGCCGTTATTAGGTTCATTATCAGATCGTTATGGGCGAAAACCGATTTTGCTTATTTCCCTTTTCGGCACGCTTATAGGCTACTTGTTATTTGCCTGGGCCTTAGGTCAGGGCTCGCTGACATTATTGTTTGTAGCGCGAATGATTCCAGGTTTTTTTGGTGGGAATATCGCCGTAGTGATGTCGGCCATTTCTGATATTAGCACACCGGAAAATAAGCCTCGAAATTTTGGACTTGTAGGAATGGCCTTTGGTCTTGGATTTATTCTTGGGCCTACTATTGGAGGCGTTTTGGCAGATTCGGAAGTGCTTCCCTGGTTCAATCACGCCACGCCATTCTGGTTTACAGCAATACTTTCTGCCCTTAATATTTTGCTCGCATATTTCGCATTTCCAGAGACTTTAAAGGAAAAGCAGCTTGGCAAAATCAAAGCTTTTTCGGGTTTCCAGAATATCGCGAAGGCTTTTAGCATGCCGAATGTACGGGTGATCCTTTCCGTTGTCTTTTTGATAACACTTGGCTTCTCATTCTTTACCCAATTCTTTGGTGTTTACCTGATCGAAGTATTTGATTATTCTGAGCGAAATATCGGAATTCTCTATGGCTGGATTGGACTTTGGGTGGCTATAACGCAAGGAATACTCGTAAGGCCTTTGTCCGATAAATTCAGTTCAGAAGGTATCCTCAAAATTAGTCTGGCGATTATGGCGATTGCCATTTTTATTATCCTGATCCCAAGTGAATCATGGTGGTTCTTTGTGTTGAATCCACTTATCGCGATAGGGCAGGGCCTGAGTGCGCCCAATCTTACCACATTGGTTTCTGGACAAGCCTCAGAGGCGGAGCAGGGCCAAATTCTTGGCATCAATCAATCGGTACAGTCCCTTGGGAATATCTTTCCACCGGTGATTGCTGGCTTTATCCATAGCCTGGATGAGCGCTTGCCGCTCTTGGCGGCCTCAGTCATGGTCATGGTTGGCTGGGTGGTTTATCTGGTATTTTTTCGTTCAAAAAAATACTCAAGCACTCCTGATAATATCGCTGATAGCTAAGGTCTTGTCAGTCAATGGAAGCGTCAATCTATCGCCAGGGAAAAGTATTTCCTGCCGCGTATAGGTGTCATTTTTTGGCTGGGTATGAACTTCTATGCAGCCTCCTTGAATGTTGACGATCATATACAAAGCAATATTCGCCGATGCATACATGCGGAGTTTAGTGCCTTTATCGAACTTGTAAGTTTCATCCGAAACCTCGATAAGTGCCCATATTTCTGCGGGAGAAGGATGGGCAATAAAGTAGTGGTCAAAAGGTGGTTTAAGAATAGATATATCGGGTTCTGGCATTGAATTATTAGGTAGTTCGACAGGGTCTTGAACACCAATAACTGCACTTTCTGCATAAATGCTTTGCAACAAATGGTTAAGAACCTTAACTGTTGTTGCGTGTTTACTTCCTACTGGACTCATATCAATAATTTCTCCAAGAATTAGCTCAACCTTATCCAACTCCGTGAGGATTCCTGCATCGATCATTTGATGATACATATCGACAGAAATAGGGCGCTTTTTTCTGGGGATAATTGCTGATGAATTAATAGACATACCTTAAATATACATTTAATATGAGAAACGCTGAACAGGCCAACTGCCAAAAGCAAACAGCCAAAAGCCATTCTCATCATTCACTTTCTACAAAAATGCCTTCCATAAAGTCTACGATCCGCGTAATCTGTTTTGTAGAAAGACTGAACACAATATTGCGTAGAAGTGGCTGCAAGCCTGCCTTAAAGGTCTGAAGACCTAGTTCGGCAGCTTTGATCTTAAATTTACTCATGCCTGCATACCGAATCGAATCCAGGAAAAAGTGATCGATTCCGACATCGGCAAGCTCATTAACAATGCTGACAAGTGCTTGTCTGTTTGGACGCTCATCAGGCTCTTGCCTGATGGCCTCAATGACCGATTTTGCCTGCTTATAATGCGCTAGCGAAATAGGGAATGCTGCGTAGGTTTGCATGGGATTTTGATTTTCCAGATCAAACGCAGCAGCCCTTTATTAGTTCGTAATCAGCACAATGTCTATACGGCGGTTCAGTTGCATACCGACTGACGAATCGTTTGTCGCTGCTGGGAAGCGTTCTCCATAGTGCGCTATATCGATCTGCTCAAAAGGAATATCCTTAAATACCAGAAAGCGGAGAGCTGCCATCGCACGGTTGAGCGAAAGGTCTACATTATAAATCTCTGCACCCGAATTATCGGTGTGACCTTCAATAAGGATTCGGGCGTTCGGGTTATCCAAGAGATACCTTCTGAGCTTGGTAAGGATTTCCTTACCGCGTGGCCTTAGCTCAGACTTGTCAGAATCAAAATAAATAGACGTGTAGATATTCGCTCTATAGAAATCCTTCCCTTTTCCAAGTTCAGGACAGCCTTCATTTTTGGGAATACCAGGAATATCAGGACAAGCATCTTCAACATTAGGTACTCCATCTCCATCGCGGTCTGCGTATGGAAGGTAATCTCTGACTGGATCTAATGCCTTTTTCTCAATAGGTAAAGGAGGCTTAGGTTTTGGCTTTTCGGCAACGACCGGAGGCTTCTCTTTTTTAGGTTCAACAACCTTCGGTTCTTCCTTTTTGACCTCAGGCTTTGGTTTTACAACTTTCGGCTCCTCCTTCTTGATCTCAGCCTTAGGTTCAACAACCTTCGGTTCCTCTTTCTTGACTTCGGGTTGTTTTTCCTCTTTTTTGGGAGGTGTTACCTCTGCGATTACAACAGGAGTTTCTTCTTTTATTTCAGGCTTGATTACTGGGATAGAATCTTCTTTTGCTAGCGCTGGTACAGAGTCTACTTCAGGGATTATTTTTGAAACAAATGGCTCAAACGTCCCTATTTCCGGAAGTGGTGATGGGTTTGGCCAGGGAATGTTTGCCGTTATCGTGAAAGGAATAAGGTCAGTTTTATTCTCCTTTTGAGGTTCTGGACATCCTGCAAGTGAGGCCAGGCCCGCAACCTCTGGGCATTCGTCGTAGTTATTTGGTACACCATCTCTGTCTTTGTCCTTAGGTTTGCCGTATGGGAATGCAAGGCGTAACCCGGCGTAGACGTTGGCAGTGGAATTAAAGTCCGAGACTAATATATTGATGAGATTATTGCTCCCTAAAAATACTGGGCCAAGGCGCAAAGCAGCACCCGCATTCAGGCTTTGAAAGCCCTGGTAGCTAATCGGTAAAGAGAAGCCAAATTGCTTGGTTTCAAATCTGGGAACAACGACAAAGGTATTTTGAGCTCTGATTCTGCGAAAACTTGTTCCACCAAGACCCATAACAAGGACAGCTTGAGCGGCAAGCTTTTCCGTAAATCGATAATCTCCCTGAATGCTTACACGCGATGGTAGACGCATGCGAAATTCTGGTGCGCCAGTTTGAATTGAAAAAGTATTGTTAAAAAAGGCGTCGAGATCATTGACATTATTTATATCCAGACGATCAAGATTAATACTGTCAGCACTACCAAAAAAGTTCTGACTGGCTACAGAGCGTTGGAAATTAATACCTCCCAGGTCTAGGAACGATATCCCTACTCGGGCCTTGTAGGCATCTTTGTCTGGACGGTGGCCGCGATACTCTCCTACTCCGTATTTGTAATCATCAGCATGTGGCCGAAACTCATATACCAAGCCAATATCGACAGCAAAACCTGAATTGCCATTAAACACAAAATCGCGTGGATCTATGTTGCCGGTTGTATTTTCGAATATGGCACTGTGTGCATAACTAATGTCCGCGTCGGAAACTGACATCAGGCTATCATCATGGAAGGTGTATGAGCCTTGCCAGGCATGAAATGATGCGGCTCCTAAACCATTAAGGTATTTGAGTTTTACTCCCGCCTTTAAGAAGCGATCTCCTTTATCAAATATTACCGCTCCAACCCCAACCCCAAACTCAAGGTAGCTAGCAATGTTAAAACTGACCCCGGGATTATTGGTAGGTCTGTTGTAAAATGGAGCAAATTCCTGCGTTTCGTATGCTTGTTTGGCAAATACTTCCGACAGATTGTTGAAGCTGGAAGCCAGGCGTGATCGTAATGTAAATGAAACACCTATTCCATTTGCAAAAGTCTGCATGTAACCAGGACCATACAGTGAGGTATTTACAAAAAGGTCCTTTTCCTTATTGTTCAATTGATCAGGGAAAAATGCGCGAGTATTTGCGGCGGTATCTAGCATTCTCCATGCAGACCTTGAGCTAAGTAGCGGAGAGGATATTTTTGCATAATTATTCCAGAAGTCTGCTGAAACACCGCCTAACATTAATTCTGACGAGATTCGGTTATCTGCCAGGTTTGCTGGCTGAAGGTCCGTTGAGAATATTCCGCCGTAATTGCTGGTTTGGATACCCCAAGGACTTTGGGCCTCAAGTGTTTTTCCAAAAATCAGACAGACAATAAGCCCTAAAACGAAAGCGTAGCGATTCAGCATAGTGGGAAAGTTGATAATCAGGGCCCAAGATAAGCCGAAAAACACCGTACTGGCAAGTGTAAAAATGGCGTATGCCGACAAACCATGGTCTGTCGGCATACTTACCTCACTCACTACTTTTTATCCTTTACTTCTTTATTTGTACTTATGATGGGCAATTGGAAGTGAGGTCACAGTGTCTAAAAAACGAATTTGGTTTAAGTGATTTTTTTATAACAAAAAGACCAATATAAGCTTCTGTATATTTGTACTCTATTTATATGCCAGCTATGCAAAATACTATTCATACACCCGAGTCTATTCGCACCTTATTGAAGGCTGTGAAAGACCCGGAAATTCCAGTGATCAGCGTCGTTGATTTGGGGATTGTTAAAAATATCGCCGTAAGCGAAACCGGAGGAGTCTCTGTCGATCTTGTGCCTACATTTGCGGGGTGCCCTGCGATAGAAATAATGGCAAACGATATCCGCAAAACCTGCAACGAAGCAGGAATTGAAGATATTCAGGTCAATATTCGAACAAACCAATCCTGGACTTCCGATCAAATCTCAGACGAAGGAAGAGTCAAGCTCAAAGATTTTGGCTTGAGTCCACCACCAAAACTTGGTGGCGGCGAATTAGAGGATTTTGCAACATTGGAACAGGCCCAGTGCCCGAAGTGTAATTCAAAAAACACGGTGCTGCGAAATCCGTTTGGGCCGACAGCTTGCCGAGCAATCCATCATTGCAACGATTGTCACGAGACTTTTGAACAAATGAAACCCCTCTAAATGCGCACTCTACTACTTTCTATTCTTGTCCTTGTGACGATTACCGCATGCCAGCCTTCCGAGCAAGCTCCTGCCGATAAGCAGCAAGCTTCTGCCGTTCAGGTTGCAGATCTCAATCCTGCTGCGGAAGGCTTTAACGCTGCCGAAAGTGATCCTGAAGCTATTGCCCTGGCAGATTCTGTCATGAAGGCTATGGGCGGTCGCAGGGCATGGGACAATACCCGATTCATTCGCTGGAACTTTTTTGGAAGAAGACAGCTCACCTGGGACAAGGTTGGCAACAAAGTTCGGATCGATTTTAAAGACCAGGATCTGATGATTTCTACCGACCTTGACAGAACCAAAGGTTGGGTAATAAAAGACGGGGCCATGGTCGGCGATATTAAGATTTCTGTTGATTGGCTGAAAAAGGCAAGGGATATCTGGATCAATGATAGTTACTGGCTTGTAATGCCTTTTAAGCTCAAGGATTCAGGTGTAACGTTGAAATATCTTGGTAAAGACTCTACACTAGACGGCAAAATGGCGGAGGTGCTTCAGTTAACATTTAACGAAGTCGGAGTTACGCCGGAAAATAAATACAAGGTGTACATCGACCCGGAAACACATTTGGTGAATCAGTGGGCCTTTTTTGAAAAAGCGGAAGATGAAGAACCGGTGTGGGCACTTCCCTGGAAAGATTACAAGCAAACTGGTGAGATTCTACTCTCAGGAGATAGGGGAAAAGCCATGCTTAGCGACGTTCAGGTGATCGATGACCTTGATCCTGATTTTTTTAATAATTGGTCTATTCAGTAGAGAAAAGGTATGCCTTTTCTCTACTTTTATTTGCACAAAAACACACAACTAAATAAATAGCGCTATGATAGCACTGGTATTCCCTGGACAAGGGGCCCAATTTGTGGGCATGGGTAGCGAACTGTATGCTAATTCTGATGTAGCAAAGGCACTTTTTGATCAAGCAAATGACATTCTTGGTTTTGACCTAAAAGGCTTGATGTTCGAAGGAACAGAAGCGGACTTGCAAAAAACATCAGTTACTCAGCCCGCCATTTTTGTGCATTCCGTTGCAGCGGCACTCGCCAATGGATATGAGCAAAAAGCAGGTATGACCGCAGGTCACTCGCTCGGCGAGTTTTCGTCATTGGTTGCTGCTGGAGCTCTGAGTTTTTCTGATGGCCTTAAGCTTGTTTCCATTCGCGCGAATGCCATGCAAAAAGCTTGTGATCTTACACCAAGTACCATGGCGGCTATTATCGGTATGGAAGATGAAGCTGTAGAAGCGCTTTGCAAAAGTGCTACTGAAGGAGACGACCTTGTGGTTCCTGCAAATTATAACACTGCAGGCCAATTGGTTATTTCAGGTTCAGAATCTGCGATAGATCGCGCTGTAGCGCTTGCGCCTGAGCATGGTGCCCGCATGGCAAAAAAACTTGCCGTAAACGGCGCATTCCACTCTCCATTCATGGAGCCAGCACGTGTAGAGCTCGCTCAAGGCATCGAAGCTGCTCCATTTAGCGATGCGCGCATTCCGGTATACCAGAATGTAACCGCAGCCCCAGCAACAGATAGTGCTACAATTAAAACGAATCTGCTCGCTCAGCTGACTGCGCCTGTGCGCTGGACTCAGACGATGAAGAACATGATTGCTGATGGCGCTACAAGCTACGTAGAGTCTGGACCTGGAACTGTATTGCGCGGCTTGCTTAAGCGTGTCGACCGCAAGTTTCCTACAGAAGGGCTTAGTTGATGAGTTGATTTGATGATTAGCTAATTTATTAATGAAGAATCGCTAATTTGGATCAGCTAATCAGCAAATTATTAAATCATCAAATCAGCATGTGCGGCCGCTATTCCTTAACCAAACTTCCTGAAAGCGAGATTTTAGTATCTCGTGATGGCGAAGCTATGGACTGGGAACCTCGGTATAATATTGCGCCAAGTAATCTCTGTCCTGTTAAAAGTATGCATCATCCTGATGTGTTGATGTTGTACAGATGGGGATTGGTTCCGCATTGGGCGAAGGACGAAAAGATCGGCTTTCGCATGATCAATGCACGTGGAGAAACGCTTGCTGAAAAGCCAGCTTTTCGTGAGGCATTTCGTCAGCGCCGATGTGTGGTATATGCTGATGGTTTTTTCGAATGGAAAAAAGAGGGCAAGGAAAAACAACCTTTTCGCATTCTCGCAAATAAAGGAAAGCCCTTCGCTATGGCAGGCTTGACCGAGCAATGGCGAAAGCCGGACGGGGATATTATGCATTCTTTTACCATTGTAACTACAAGTCCCAATTCCTTCATGGCTGGAATACATGATCGAATGCCCGTGATTTTGGACAATAAGGCTGTGGGCCTTTGGCTCGATCATGCTGCTCCGCCCAGCTCATTACAATCGTTGCTTATTCCTTATGATGGAGATCGAATGAGCAAATATGCAGTAGATAAGGCCGTAGGGAACGTTAGGAACGATTTTTTAGAATTGATTAATCCCCTTTGAGCAAGAACGGGCGGTTTTGTATCTTTGCGAGACTTTTTTAGAAATCTACAGATCAGCTGAGAATATATGTTTGATAATTTAAGCCAGAAACTGGATACTGCCTTCCGTACACTAAAAGGCCAGGGCCAAATCACTGAGGTGAATGTGGCTGCCACAATGAAAGAAGTGAGGCGTGCCCTCGTTGATGCGGATGTGAATTATCGTGTGGCGAAAGATTTTGTGAATCGTGTAAAAGAAGAAGCTTTAGGACAAAAAATCGAGATTGCGGTCAAGCCTGGCCAAATGCTTGTCAAGATTGTCCATGACGAGCTTACCCAGTTGATGGGAGGAAAACAAGAGGTGCTTAGTTTTGCCAAAAACCCGCCTACTGTTATCCTTATTGCCGGCCTTCAGGGTTCAGGTAAAACTACTTTTACAGGAAAACTCGCCAAACACCTAAAGAGCCAGGGACGTAATCCTATGCTCGCGGCCTGTGACGTCTATCGTCCTGCTGCGATCAATCAGCTTTCTGTTTTGGCTGAGCAGGTTGAGGTCGATATTTATAAAGAGATAGAAAATAAGAATCCGGTCGAAATTGCTTCAAATGCAATTAAGCACGCCAAGAAGAATGGCAAAGACGTCGTGATCGTCGATACCGCGGGTCGTCTCGCAGTAGACGAGGAGATGATGGCCGAGATCGCCAATATCAAGTCAGCGACTAATCCGAATGAGATTCTCTTTGTTGTGGATTCCATGACAGGACAGGATGCTGTAAACACAGCCAAGGCCTTTAACGACCGCCTTGACTTTGATGGTGTTGTACTTACCAAACTTGACGGTGATACACGTGGTGGAGCTGCGATTTCTATCCGTGAAGTAGTCGAGAAGCCGATTAAATTCATCAGTCATGGTGAAAAAATGGAAGCGCTTGACCTGTTCTATCCAGAGCGTATGGCAAGCCGTATCCTCGGTATGGGGGACGTTGTCTCCCTCGTTGATAAGGTGCAAGGGCAGTTTGATGAGGAACAAGCCAAGAAGCTCCAGGCGAAGATTCGCAAGAATCAGCTTGACTTTGAAGACTTCCTTGAGCAAATCAAAGCCATCAAGAAAATGGGTAACCTCAAGGACCTTGTTAGCATGGTTCCTGGATTGAATAAGGTTGCACGTAATCTTGATATTGATAATGACGCCTTCAAGCATATTGAAGCTATCATCCAGTCTATGACTGCGCAGGAGCGCCAAAACCCTCGCTTACTCAACGGTCAGCGCCGCAAGCGCATCGCCGCAGGTAGTGGTCGCACTGTAAAAGAGGTCAATGACCTTATCAAGCAATTTGACCAAATGAAAGGCGCGATGTCGAAGATGAATAAAATGTCCAAGTCAGGAGCGATGGCGCGCGGTATGCGTGGCATGAACCTGTTTGGCAAACGTTAGTGAACGTTTCTTCGATTCTTGCTTAGATTCCAATTCGCGATTAGCATATATGCCAGCCTTTTAGGCTGGCATTTTTATCTTAAATTTGAAAAAAAACATATTTAGCCATGCCAGCAACATACACTGAAAATCAGATTTCTTCTCAGGAAGCGATGCAACTTGAAGATCACTACGGAGCCCATAATTACCACCCACTTCCTGTTGTGCTAAGCAAAGGAGAAGGAGTATACCTTTGGAGCCCTGAAGGAAAGCGTTATTACGACTTCCTGTCTGCCTATAGTGCAGTAAATCAAGGACATTGCCATCCGGCAATCCTGAAGGCGCTCAACGAGCAGGCCGCTCAGCTAACGTTGACTTCGCGCGCATTTTATAATGACGTACTCGGGCCTTACGAAAAGTACATCACTGATTTGCTTGGATATGACAAGGTGCTACCGATGAATACGGGCGTTGAGGGAGGAGAGACAGCGATTAAATTGTGTAGAAAATGGGCATACGAGGTAAAAGGTGTTCCCAGAGATCAGGCAAAGATTATCTTTGTAAAAGGCAATTTTTGGGGACGCACCCTTGCAGCTATTTCGTCTTCAACAGACCCTTCCAGTTATGAAGGTTTTGGGCCATTTATGCCAGGCTACGAGCTTATTTCATACAATGATCTTGATGCTTTGGAAAAAGCCCTTGAGGACCCCAATGTAGCTGGGTTTATGGTCGAGCCTATTCAAGGCGAAGCTGGAGTAGTGGTGCCTCATGAAGGTTATTTGAAGAAAGCTTCTCAGATGTGTAAGGATAAAAATGTCCTTTTTATTGCTGATGAAGTACAAACAGGTTTGGCGCGTACTGGTCGCATGCTAGCGTGTGATCATGAAGATGTGAAGCCTGATATTTTGATTCTTGGAAAAGCACTTTCAGGTGGCGTATTCCCGGTTTCTGCTGTTTTGGCTCGCGACGAAGTTATGCTTTCTATCAAGCCAGGGGAGCACGGTTCTACGTATGGCGGCAACCCACTTGCCTGTGCAGTTGCTATGGCAGCGCTTAAGGTACTTGTTGATGAAAATCTAGCCGAGCACGCAGAAGCGATGGGCCAGCGATTCCGTCAGCGTATGCAAGACCTGATAGGGAAACGCCCTGAGCTTGTAACTTTGGTGCGCGGAAAAGGATTACTGAATGCTATTGTGATCAATGATCATGAGGAGAGCAAAACCGCATGGAATATCTGCATGGAGCTAGCTGAGAACGGCCTTTTGGCGAAGCCTACACACGGGAATATTATTCGTTTTGCACCTCCACTGATTATCACCGAGGAGCAGATGGACGCTTGCTGTGATATTATAGAAAAAACCATTTTGGAATTTTCACGTCAATAGCGCAGAACATAACCATCGACTTACATGATTTTTGCTAAAAACACCTTCATACTCCTCTGCCTTAGCCTATTACTGCTTATACCTTTTAATAAAGGGAATGCGCAAGGCACAGCCGAGCTTGAGTATAAGCCACTTCCTAAAAGCCTGCTTTGGGAAATTACAGGAAAAGGGCTGCGCAAGCCTTCGTATCTGTATGGCACCATTCACCTTATTCCCAAGGATTCATTTTTTATCACGGATGCCACTAAAGAACGGATGTCTGAGGCTGATGAACTGGTCCTTGAAGTCCCGATAGGTGATATGGGACTGGGCGAGGTATTTAGCATGATGAAATATATGAATATGCCTGCCGGGCAATCGCTCAAAACGGTTCTTTCCCCGAAGGATTATGCATATCTGGATTCGTTTCTGACAGCATTGCCCGGATCGGGTGGAGGCGGAGGTCTTCTTTCTACCTCGTTATCGATTGAAGGGATCAACCGCATTCAGCCTTCAATGGCGATGCAGCAGATCAGTTCGGCGTATTGCAAGACAGAAGATGAGGAAACGCCTGATCGCCCTCTAGACGAGAGTATGATGCCTGAAGATGGCGAAGATATCACCAGCTCATTGATGGGAATGTCGATGGGCGATAACGTAGTGTATGAGCTATATTTCACAGATATTTTCAAAGAGTCAGATCGCCCTGTGTCTGGTTTAGAGACAGCTAAGGAGCAAATGAAAGTGCTCTCAAGCGTTCCTGTTGAAGAGCAGGCCGCTTCTTTGATGCAAGCTGTGCGTAATCCGGAAAGCCTTTGTGGTGAAATGGGCGACCTCGTGGCGCTGTATCGTAGCCAGGACATTCAGCAGATGGTAGATATGTCTAGCGAAGATGAGATGATGGGCGACCATCTTGACAACTTCCTTAATAAGCGAAATGCAAACTGGATACCTCAAATAGAGGAAAAAGTGCTTGCTGGTGACTGTATATTCATTGCAGTAGGTGCCGCCCACCTGGCAGGTCCAGAAGGCGTAATTCATCTATTGCGTAAGGCTGGATATACACTTAAGCCTCTGTTTTAGGACAATTTAGGACACCGTACATTATTTTAGTCAAAAATAGATAGCTCTGATTTGGAGCTATCTATTTTTTTATACACTTTTGTGATCACTAAGACGAACAGTTTTACATGAAACAATACTACTAAAATGCCCAAAATTCTTATCATCGACGACGAAGACGTAATCAGGAGTACCCTCGCCGAGATTCTCCAATATGAAGACTATGAAACAGATCAGGCATCTGATGGAAAACAAGGTCTTGATATGGTAATGGCGACTGATTATGACGTTGTGCTATGCGATATCAAAATGCCGAAACTTAACGGCATCGAAGTGTTGGAGAAAGCCATGGAAGCCAAGCCTGATACTTCGTTTATTATGATTTCAGGTCATGCTGAAATCGACACTGCTGTTGAAGCAACTAAGAAAGGCGCCTTTGATTTTATACAAAAGCCGCCAGATCTTAATCGTTTGCTTGTTTCAATTCGCAATGCGATGGATAAGACAGAGCTGGTAGTTGAAACAAAACGACTTCGTCGTAAGGTGAGTGGCGTGCGTGATATCGTCGGAGACTCTCCGGTAATGCACAAGATCAAGGAAACGATTTCGCGTGTAGCAGCTACTGATGCTCGTGTTCTAATTACAGGTTCCAATGGAACAGGAAAAGAACTTGTGGCTCGCCAGCTTCATGCCCAAAGTCAGCGTGCAGGTGGCCCTATCGTCGAAGTAAACTGTGCTGCGATTCCTTCTGAGCTTATTGAGAGTGAGTTGTTCGGGCACGAAAAGGGTTCCTTTACGGGAGCGTATAAGCAGCGTATTGGAAAATTTGAGCAGGCGAATGGTGGAACCTTATTTCTGGATGAAATCGGGGACATGAGTCTTTCGGCACAAGCCAAAGTATTACGCGCCCTTCAGGAAAGTAAAATCACCAAAATCGGTAGTGATAAAGAGATCAAGGTTGACGTACGTATCGTCGCTGCGACAAACAAAGACTTGCTGTCAGAAATTGATAAAGGGAATTTCCGTGAAGACCTGTATCACCGCTTGAGTGTGATTCTTGTCCACGTGCCACCATTGCGTGAGCGTGCGGATGATATCCCTGAATTGGTTGATCACTTTTTGACTGAAATATCCAAAGACACTGGCAATCCTAAACTGGAAGTCTCCAAAGGAGCAATGGAAGCCATGCAGAGACTGGAGTGGACTGGTAATGTGCGCGAACTTCATAATGTCGTTGAGCGCTTATCTATTCTTTCTGATGGCAAAATTTCAGAGCAAGACGTAAGTGATTTCGCAGTGCCTCAGCGACGCAAGCGTTCAAAGCCTACGATTTTCAATCGCTTTGACAAGTTTCAGGACTTTAAAGACCATGTTGAGCGCGAGTTTATTTTAGAGAAACTCGGCCATTACAACTGGAATATTTCCAAAACTGCTGAGGCAATGGACATCCAAAGAAGTCATTTGTATAACAAAATGGACAAATACACTATAAAACGTGACGATTGATACCATTTTTCCGTAATGCTTCGTTAATTCGCGAATCAATCGTAATCATGAAATTTAGTAGATATATCATATTCGCCCTGGTCCTCGTTCTCGTGGATCAGGGTTTTAAATTGTGGATACATAGTTCCATGGCGCTTGGGGAAACCCAATCGATCATGGGCGATTGGTTCAAACTCCATTATATTCTAAATCCTGGAATCGCCTTTGGCCTTAAACTGGACTTTGAATATGGCAAGCTCCTGCTGTCCCTGGTTCGCCTTCTGGCCGTTGTCGGTCTTGGCTGGTACACGTGGAGCTTATTTAAAAAAGGAGCTCATAGAGGCTTGATAGCTACGCTAGCCCTCATTTGGGCAGGTGCTTTTGGGAACACGATCGACAGTGTTTTTTATGGAGTACTCATAGACGGCAACGCAATGGCTGGTTCGTTTACTCCATGGTTTCATGGACAGGTGATTGACATGTTGTATTTCCCAATGATTGAGAGCCATTTTCCAAGCTGGTTCCCATTTTGGGGAGGAGAGCGCTTTACGTTTTTTAGCCCCGTCTTTAATATCGCGGATGCCTGCATCTCTGTCGGCTTTTTTGTGCTGCTGATCTTTCAAGGGCGGTTTTTTCCAAAAGAGGCCCCCAAAGAAAAGGAAGAAGACACTTCTGAAGAGTCCACTTCAACTGAACCTGCTCCTACCGAAACCGACGAAACCCCAAGCGCGTAAGCAGGGGCATGAATCCAGGAATTATCATTTTTGATGGGCATTGCAACCTTTGCAATGGACTGGTTGACTTTCTTATAAAAAGAGATAAGAAGCGACGATTTCGCTATATGGCGAATCAGAGCGAAGCCGGGCAGATATTGCTCAGCCAACTTGGAGAAGATCCCGCAAATGTGGAGACCTTTTTCTTCTACCAAAACGATGTTTTATTAAAGCGCTCCAGTGCTGCACTTGCAGTATCCGGGAGACTTCCTTTTCCGTTTTTCTTGGCAAAAATAGGATGGATTATCCCTGGATTTTTGCGTGATACAGTATACAGGTGGATCGCACGAAATCGCTACCGCTGGTTCGGCAAGCAGGATAGTTGCAGGCTGGCGACAGCAGAAGAGCAAAGCATGTTTATAGAAAGCCGTGAGGACTTGAATCGCGTGCTTATTTAAATGATAACCACTTGAATTCCTCCAGGAACAATTCCCATTTGTACGGGCGTATGACCCATCAATTCTCCATCGATTTGTAGATAAAGTGGCTCATTAGCTTCAATATCAATCGTTTTGCTACGAATATGCGTCACTTCCGGCATCGAGAGAAAAGTGCCCTTATAAATTTTGGGTAAAGCCGTGACGAGTTTCAGTTTAGAAATATTCTGAACAATGGTAAGGTCAAATAGGCCGTCGCTGGGCTCTGCTTCGGGCGTTATTTTCATGCCGCCTCCAAAGTATTTGCATATTCCTGCAGCCACGATAAACGCTTTACCTTCTATCGTTTGTCCATTAATGTGAATGCGTGCGTTTCCTGGCGCATAACTAATCAGGCCGCGTAGAAGCCCCGAAAGATAATCCCAGGCTCCGAGGTTTTTTTTATTAGATAAAAAATTGGCTGCCACATATGCATCAAAACCCAGCCCCGCGATATTGAGGAAATAGTGCTTGCCTATCGATCCGTCAGCTTGTTGAAAAGTGGCCCATCCAACATCGTGTGCAATTGTCTTCTCGGCTTTGATCGCAGTCAGGATCGCGTTGTAATCCGCGTTTGGATAAATCGTTCTGCTCCAGTCATTTCCTGTTCCTGCCGGAAGGCAAGCTATCGTTATGTCCTTGGGTTCGGTGATATCCTGTTTGTATAGTGCATCGATTACTTCAAAATGAGTGCCGTCACCGCCAATAAGGAGGAACTTGCGGACGCCTGCTTGCAGTGCTTCATGTACGAGCTCCTTGCTATGATTGGGGAAATCGGTAACGACCCGCTCGTAAGGAATTGCCAGCTTTTCCAGTTGTTGCTGAATCGCGGGCCATCGCTTTACGCCTTTTCGTTTTCCCGAAACAGGATTCAAAATTACGCGCCAGGGCATTACGGCCTTGTCTACATTGAGCGTGGTAGATTGCATACCTTCAAATTAATACAATTTGTGTCTATTTAGCTATAAGCCTCTGGTCTGAGTAGGGTGTTTTTCTATTTAGGCGGACGGGCAAATTGGTGCCTAAAAGCCAGCCGCCAAAAGCTAATTGCCAACAGCCATAATAATTAAGACAATTTGTTGAAAACCAATCGGAAGGAGCTTCCTTTATCTGGTTCGCTTTGCACTTCCACGCTCCCTTCGTGCGCATCCATAATAGACTTGACCAAGGTAAGTCCCAGGCCAGTACCTTTAGTGTTGTGAATTGGGCCACTCGCTACGCGGTGAAATTTGTCAAAAATTTTCTCCAATTGATCCTGAGGTATTCCCATTCCTTGGTCCTTCACTTCCAGCCACACGTGAGTCGCGTCTTGGTCTGTTTGTAAACTGACATGTTTGGTATCAAGACTATATTTCATGGCATTATCGAGCAGATTTACCAAAGCTTCTGAAATCGCCTCACCATCCGCATTGATCAATAATTCCCCTTCATGGATTCCAAAATTGCTTGAGAATCCTTTTTGTTCTAAATGAAATTCATATGCCTCCCAAACCTCCTTAACGAGCATATTTAGGTCGTTTTTTTCAAATTGATAGGCGCGCAGACCAGACTCCATTTGAGAGAAATTAAGAATCTTATTTACGAGTCCGGTGAGGCGTTTACTTTCCTGAAAAATGATGCGATAATAGGTGTCTTTTCGCGCTTCATTTGGAACTCGTTTCAGCATGAGCGTTTCGGCAAACATGCTAATAAGCGCAAGTGGCGTTCGGATTTCATGCGACACATTCGAGACAAAATCGCTTTTAGTTTGAGCAAGCTGCATTTCTTTTCGGATGCTTCGGTATACCCAGATTACACCTAGCAAGACCAGCATATTTAATCCCAGCATTAACCAAAGACTTCCTTTCGATCGCTCTTTGATAAGGGTTGATAAATTTTCTCCTCTGAGGCTAATCGCAACGCGATGATCCGGCAGAAGCCAGAGTGGTTTTTGCCCAAGTGTATCGATATTGGCCACTGTGTCGGTCGCGCAAACGGGAGTCTCTTGTCCATCTTTCCAGACAAAAAGGTTGAAGTCTTTCTGGGCAAGAACCTCGAGCCGAGGCCGCAAGTCCATGCCTACAAAAGAGCTTGGATCAAGAATCGCATAACACGGTTTAGGCGGCTCATTTGCGTTAGAAACAAAGAACAAAATACCTTGCTTGTTCTCGCCTATAGTTTGAAACGAAACCGGTTCTAGCTTTCTGTAATTCGCCGCCAAATAGCCTGAAAGACGTTTTAGTCGGCTTTTTTCTTGATCAAAAAAAGCCTTTGCCTCTGTTTTATTTATATCTGTTTTGGGGCCAAAAACGCGAGGCGAAGGGTCTTGGATACTATCCGCAAAAATGACCTGAGAGATGGAAGGTGCGTTTTGAAAAAAAGCAGAGTCAGGATACCCGTTTAGCTCCAGATTGCGTGCCCAGCTTTCGGCGAGATCCTGGCTATATTGATTGACAGAATACAGCACAGCATCGAGCTGCTTTTGGTACATCTCACCAAGAGTAGATTCAAACTGATTGAGGCTTTTGAGTTCGCGATAGGTGAGCAGTGCTGCCGGAAGTAAAAAGAGCAGCGCAAGCCATAATGCGATATTTCGGGCCTTATTAGGCATGGTGCATATTACGAACTTCTTTTACCGCCCTGCTAACCTTAAAGTGTTTTTTTACAAGCTATTACAATTTCAGAATCGAATCGCCTACTGCTAGACTTCCGCCTTTTTTACTAAACATATTCCACCCAAAAATAACACTACCCGAATCGGTTTTGCGCCATGTCGCCAGATTGCGAAGAGGTTCCTTTCCTTTCTCTCCCGTTTGCTGATCGATCGTGATGACTGTGCATCGACCACAGGGTTTACCACCTTCGATTAACACATTTCCTATCTGGATCTTTTGCCAGTTGTCTTCTTCGAAGGCAGGCACATTAGAAACGACAAGATTGGGACGAAAGCGATCCATATTAACAGGGCTATCTAGTCGCTCGTTCAGGCTTGCAAGTGAAGCCTCGCTCACAACAAGCAAGGGCCAGCCATCAGCAAAACTCATCGGCCCTTCATAGCTCGTGTAGCTCGATTCCAATTTGCGCTCCGAAGCATCAGGCATATACCACAAGCGACACGTTTTACCTAGCACTTCGCTAAACCAGCGGTCAGCCTCCTGATCTACAGCATGCGCTTTGCCTGCTGTATCCCACACCTGAATCGTTGCGCTTTCCTCCTGCCATTTTCCAAAAATAATGTGCAAAGGAGCATAACCCTCTGCCGAAACCTGAATGCCATGATCTGTAAATGCCGTTTTGCAAAGTGCCATCTTTGGCAAGGTTCGCTGGGTGAGCATATTACCTTCCAGGTCAGTAAGAATCCATCGTCTATCATAGCGTATGCCCCTGTCCTCAATCTCAGCTTGTGTAAGCGAGATGCCTCCGAGCGATTTGATGGGATAGCAGTATATGGCAGTGAGCATGGTTTTGGGGTTAAAAGAATTTGGGTCGAAATAAGTGCAAATATAACAGTGTTCCAGTTCCCTTTTTCTTTTCCCCAAAACAATCCCGAACTTCCGCGACCACACGCAATGCATACAAACAGCATGAGTAAAACAAAAGTAGCCATCATAGGCTCAGGAAATATAGGCACAGATCTGATGATCAAGGTTCTGCGAACTTCGGAGCATCTGGAAATGGCCGCCATGGTTGGTATCGACCCGGCATCGGATGGCCTGGCCAGGGCAAAGCGGATGGGAGTCGCAACTACGCATGAGGGAATTGCTGGATTGACCCAAATGGATGCCTGGTCTGATATCCAGATTGTATTCGATGCCACTTCTGCGAAAGCACATCATTATCATAACAAGGTAATGCAAGATTATCCTGACAAGCGCTTGATCGATCTTACGCCAGCTGCAATAGGGCCATATCTGGTTCCTTCTGTAAATTTTGATCAAAACCTCGACCTCGCCAATGTCAATATGGTTACCTGCGGCGGGCAAGCTACAATTCCAATTGTGGCTGCTGTTGCGCGTGTAGCCAAGGTGCATTATGGCGAAATCGTCGCATCGATAGCCAGCAAATCAGCAGGTCCAGGTACTCGCGCCAACATCGACGAGTTTACTGATACGACTGCGCGTGCCATCGAACAAGTCGGTAGAGCGGAGCGAGGAAAGGCGATTATTATTCTTAATCCGGCAGAACCGCCGATGGTCATGCGCGATACGGTCTTGACCTTGAGCGATCCTGCCGATGAGGCCGCCATCCGCGATAGCATTCATCAAATGGTGAAGGATGTGCAGCAGTATGTTCCTGGTTATTCGCTTCACCAGGAAGTGCAGTTTGAAACCATTCCGGAGGATAAGCCAGTCTTTATTGAAGGACTTGGAAAACGCCATGGTCTTAAAACGACTGTGCTTCTACAGGTACGCGGTGCGGGACATTACCTTCCGGAGTATGCTGGTAATCTTGACATCATGACTTCTGCTGCGCTTGCGGTGGGGGAGAGCTTTTCGCGAAGCAAAAAGCAATGAGGAGCCTTGGCTTCGCCTCGGCAATGAAGCGAAATCGCTTCGCGATTTCAATGAAGCACTTCGGCTTCGTCTCGGTAATGAAGCCTAATCGCAACGCGATTTTAATGAAGCACTAATCTTTCATGAAGCTTTAGCACCTATATCTCCCATTATTGCCTGGGAATTTATTCCCAGGATAGTGAAGCCTAATCGCAACGCGATTTTAATATTAGCAACATCCTATCATTCATCATTATCAAAAACCCCAAAGGAACATGTACATACAAGACGTAACGCTTCGCGACGGCATGCACGCCATTCGACATCAGTATAGTAAGCAGCAAATAAAAGAGCTGGCGATAGCGCTGGACAAGGCTGGTGTGGACGCGATCGAAGTGTCGCATGGTGATGGTCTTGCAGGCGGAAGTTTTAATTATGGATTTGGAGCGCATACCGATTGGGAATGGCTTGAAGGATTGGCGGAGGAATTGAAGCATGCGCGCCTGACGACCTTGTTGTTGCCTGGAATTGGTACGATAGAGGATTTGAAAAAAGCGCACGAGCTAGGCGTGGAATCTGTGAGAATCGCTACGCATTGCACGGAAGCAGATATTTCGGCGCAGCATATCGAAGCAGCCAAAAATATGGGAATGGATGTGGGCGGATTTTTGATGATGGCACATATGAATGAGCCCGCCAAATTAGCCGAGCAAGCGAAGCTTATGGAATCCTATGGTGCTGATTGTGTGTATGTTACGGATTCTGCTGGCGCATTGCTGATGGATGATGTCGCTGATCGCATTAAGGCCTTTCGCGACGCACTTAAGCCCGAAACCGAGGTTGGTATTCACTGCCATCATAACCTTTCGCTGGGCGTGGCCAATACGATTGTGGCGATGCAACATGGCGCTACACGACTCGATGCTTCGCTCGCCGGCATGGGAGCCGGAGCTGGAAACTGCCCGCTTGAAGTATTGATTGCGACATTGAACAAAATGGACGTAGCGCATAATTCAGACCTCTATCAATTGATGGATTTGGCTGAAGACGTAATTCGCCCGCTCCAAACCCGCCCTGTACGCGTCGACCGGGAAACATTATCACTGGGCTATGCCGGTGTGTATTCCAGCTTTTTGTTACATGCAGAAAGAGCCGCCAATCGCTACAACCTGGACACACGTGCCATTCTAGAGGAGCTTGGCCGCCGTGGCATGGTGGGTGGTCAGGAAGACATGATTGTGGATGTTGCATTGGACATGGCCGGTCGTTCGTAGAGCTATAAATACTCGCTGCTTGATCCTTGATTCTTGCTACTCTCGAATGGTTGGGAAATACACACGAGAGCAGCGAATATCGAGTAGCGAGTATCAAGTAATACATACCGCATCAGCTTTTTTATTAAAGCACTGCTTCCTGTTTACCTTTTATCCATAACTGGTACATACGAGTATGAAAACAAGCATACTCTTAACGAAGACAATTTTGGCAATCGGGCTGCTACTCAGCCTTGCCTGGGCACAGACTGACCGCAACGGGACCGTGTTTGCCCAATCCTCAATCGGCAACACAGGTAATACATTCCCTGATACGTTGGTAGATGAAGGCGGATTTGGTACTGATATGACCATGATAGGTGACCTTGATGGCGACAATATCGAGGATATGGTGGTCGGAGCACCTGGTCAGCAAAATTCATCAAACACGAATATTGGTCGTGTGTATGTGATGTTCATGAATGCCGATGGCACGGTCAAGAGCGTGCAGAAAATCGGCAATAACCTTGGTGGTTTTACCTATCCACTTTCACCTGGTGACGCATTTGGTTACAGTGTAGCGCATGTGGGTGATTTGGATAATGATGGTAAACCAGAGATCGCTGTCGGTGCACCAGGAAACAGACAGGTAACCCGCGATACCGGAGCGGTCTATATTTTATCACTGAATACCGATGGCACAGTCGATAGCTATGTGCGCATCGCCGACAATGAAGGCGGCATGCCGATAACACTCGATCGCGACAATTGGTTTGGGACGGGCCTCGCCGCAACTGGCGACATCGACGGTGACGGCATCAATGATCTGGCAGTCGGACAGTCAGGTTATCGCGCATCCAGGGGTGCTATTTATACGCTCCTTTTGAATCGTGACGCCACGGTTAAATCAGCTACAAGAATAACGTCAAACGAAGGCGGATTCAATGGGACAATCCTCAGTAATTATCGCTTTGGAGAAGATGTGGCTAGCCTGGGTGACCGCGATGGCGATGGTGTGCCTGACCTTATTGTAGGCTGTTGGGGAGATAATACCGGCGCATCTTTCACGGGTTCTGCATTTCTTTTGTTTTTGAAAAAAGATGGAAGCGTTCGTTTTACTTCAAAACTAGATGCAACTACACCTCGCCTTAAAGACAGCTTAAATTCATTCGATTATTTCGGCTGGGGAGTAAACAGCATTGCTGATCTGGATGGTGATGGCCTGCGCGAAATTACGGTAGGAGCTACCCGTACAAGGATCAATAATAATACAGGAGCAGGACGCTTATTTATTATTTTCGCTACCCGATTTGGTGCTGTGCGCGACCTTGTGACCATCACTGCAGGAGAAGGTAATTATGGTGGCACTGTCCGCAGCTTTTATTCATTGGGTGAGGGTATGTGCGAAATGTTTGATGTCAATAATGACGGCGTCAAAGACTTGGCTCTAGGCCTGCCCGGCGCAGACGGTGGCCTGGGCGGTTTCGGAAGAGTCGACATTCTGCAACTCAACGGCCTGGGGGCAAGCACTGTAGCGGGTAGAGCTGTCCAAAATAATCAAACCGGCAATGCGGTTATAGGAGGGAAGGCATATTTGTTCGATCGTTTTGATAAAAATCACGAACGATATGGCTTTGACACTGCATTTACAACTGCCATTAATCCAAACGGCACCTTCTCATTCAAAAAAATCCCCAACCGCGAGTATCTCCTCAAAATGGAGCCAGACACCAGTATGGCCTCAAATGAAAAACTGGTTCCTTCATATTATTGGTACGTATTCCCTAACAAACTTGCCGCGACCCGCTACTCTACAGCTACGCCTTTGCAAGTCCTTGGAGACACCGCCTTGGGCGATTTACCTGTAGCATTTAGACAAGGACTTGTAGTCAGAAATTCATTCGCCAACTACGGTATGAGTTATCCTGGACGAAAAATAGCTGATCCGCTTTCTTTCGCTCCACTATTAGTCTTTGATCCTGTTGAAGATACGCTTGTTTCGTTTTCGCTTTCAGATGCCAATGGCGAAGGGAAAATAGAAATTCCAGATTTGCAGAAACGCTACACCTTCGTAGTCGACTTTCCTGGTTTACCCATGAATGCCATGCAATCAGAGGATGTGCTTATCACTCCATCTAGCGGTCGCGAAGCTCGCCTGGAGTTTTTTGTTGACTCTGTCCAAATTCAGATGAAGGTCAAGGACCAGTTTCCTGTTGGTATTGAAGATTTTTCGCCTGCGTTGGATTTTGCACTTTTTCCCAATCCGGCCAGCCAGTTTGTTACCATTCGAACAGGACAACAAGCCATTGCAGAAATCAGACTTCACGATACTTTTGGAAAGCTAATTTTGAAGAAAAATGCTCAGTCGCTTGAAGCCAGAAAAATCAATATAGCAAACCTGAAAAAGGGCCGCTATTTTGTTTCTATCATTGACAAAAATGGCAGGACTGCTTCGGAAATGCTGATTGTGCAGTAATACCGAAATTGCGCGCAGAGGCGCATGATCTTGCGTCTTCATACAAGATCGGATGCAAAATTTTGCGCCTCTACGCATTATCTTCACGTCCGCGCCCAAAAAACGCAGCATATAAACGTTGCCAGAACTTATGGAGAGGTGGCGGTGGTGGAGAAGGGGTTGTCGCTTTTTTTATCTTGATATTGCTTTCAAACTCATCATAACCAGGATACTCTGGAACTGCAGCGACAGACCCC
>JBGCFB010000119.1:0-6276 GCA_045106685.1 Bacteroidia bacterium
CTTACATATTGTATTTCCCCTCATTTGCATGGAATAATTTTAAAAACAGGATTGATTTCGTAATCAACACAGGGCCATTTCAAAAGGAAGACCTACGGAAAATAAGGAAAAAGAAACACGTAACGTACTTATATTATTATATACTATCTCCTAATTTCTCACTAAAAAAACAGCAAGAAAACGCTAGAAATGGAATCATGTACCCATTTCTACAATCCAAAACAAAGGCTTGTTATGATTAATATCCGAGTGCAGAAACCAGAAGTCCAACACCTCTGATTTCTGCACTCGGCAATCTGATTTCATGTACTCGAACGAAGTGAGCCTATTTCAGCTTTCTAAAAACAAACTTATCTGCTCTTCCGCTATAAAGATGCTTAACAGCCAAGAACACTAATGAGTCCTCTGCTTCTTTTTCGCTGAAAAAACTTGAATGCAAAAAGAAAACAGGGAGATAGCACAATCCATTATCAGGCTCAAAAAAGCCTAGATTGTGCTGATTGACGCTTTGAGTAGAGAAACTAAAATCCTCTAAACTAAAGCTGATTCGCCCATTATCCTCTATTTCAAGGTCGCATTCAGATTTATAATAGACAGTGTCACAGGCCTTTACTTGCCTCATATTGGCTGAATCTTCATCATTTAACAGATCGAAAAACACAGTATTTTCAACTTCTAGCCAGCCAAAAATTGTTGCAGTTTCAGTCCCAATTTTTAAATAAAAGTCCTTCTGAAAAGAGCCATCTGTACTGCGGTAGATAGAATAGCTGCCATGCTGCTTTTGGTTCGAATCGCCGGTTAAGTAGCAAGCACCAAGCATTCCTACGATTATTAATATTATCCCTATCCTCATCATAACTTAGCTGTGGTTGAAGAAGTGATTTTTCTCGGTGATGAAAATGAGTACATGAAATCCGAGTGCAGAGTAGAAAGTTTAGAAGTCCGCACCTTTCAGCTTTCCATTTTGCACTATGATCTTTCAACTTGCAAGAATGAAGCACAGTAGTCTTCAAATAACAATCCGAAAATCTCCTTTTTCGATTGAGACAGTTTCAAAAATCATAGGTATGCGATTCAAAAGCTTTTTTGAAGCAACCGACACCCAGTAGGTGTCATGCCGGAATTTTCTTACGACGAAGGAGGAAGAAAATGTCCGGTATCACCTTTCCGTATGCCTCCAGCAACGAATATGCCCTTAGGCCGAAGTAGAAGACCCCGGATAGGTTGATATTTCGTTCCTCAATACCAACCTTCCGGGGAGACGCCCTGTGGGTGAGGAAAAAAGATGTCATCCGATTTTTATAAGAAAGCCCTGCATAATTGAATAAAAGTGCAGAAATCAGAAGTCCAACACCTCTGATTTCTGCACTCGGCACTCTGATCTCATGTACTCGAAGCAAAGCTTACTTCTTAAGCTTCTTCTTAAACGAGGTGTTCAATGCATCGCCAAGCGATGCTGGGGCGTTTTGGGAGGCACGCTGGACAGCGACGAATGAGTCGCGTTGTGCGGTGAGGGTTTCGATCTGGACGCGGAACTGATCACGGTCAGCTTTGCGCTTGGCTACTTCTGCTTTAAGCTCTTTGGCGGTTTTTTCTTTGATTTCCGCTGGTGCATTTTCCCACTGATAAGTTCCTTCTACCGCTAGCGAATCGATATTCACCGTACCATCTTCTACCGCATCTACGAGGTCCCAGTGACTATTGAAATAAAACTTAGACATTTTGCTTTTGGCGCGATCGGCGAGACCAGCATTCCCATTTGCATCAAAGTTATTTTTGTCCTCTGTGCTTTGACGGGTGTAGTTCGCACTACCGCTCGCAGTATAGTTATAATAGGTATCATTGAACCTGGTATTATAGCTTGCGATTTCATCATCATAAGGTGAGGCGATGATGGAGTTTTGATTATGGTTAATAGCAAAATATTCTCCGCCGCCTACCTGAGCACCGTCTTTCCAACCCGACATACTGCCCGTCATTTTGTCTCCACAGTAAATCGTATTCACGACGATATCGTTTGCCATCGCCATGCTGCAAGCTTTTTCATATGGGAAGCTTCCCTGCGTAAACGGCTCATTTCCAGCAATACAAATAAAGCGGCCACCACTTTTTCCTTTTTTCCAGGTCAAATTTGTCAGCGCTTCGTGAATAACTTGACCGCAGTATTCTTCGCCGCCATTCGTCTGTAAGCCATAGAGTTTTTCAGAAACGACATCAAGGTCGGTGGTGAAATCTGAGAGTTTGAAGATCGTTTGAGCTGCGCCAGAACGACCATATGCATACAGCGCAATTTCGAGGCGACTTTCCTCCTCCGCACTGCTCATTTCAGCAAGCGAACTCACCACGCGCCACAATTCCGTTCTGGCCTGATTGATCAGGCCGTCCATACTACCACTGACATCGAGCAGGAGGGCGACTTGTACCAATTGTCCATCATAGGTCTGAAGCGGAAGGGTCGGCCCAGGATTCGTATGATTGATTTTAATAATATTCGAAACAGCGTAAGGCTGATCGTTTGAGGTCATGTTTTTGTACATCGCAAAGGTTCCCCAACATGCGGAGACCAGGATTGCGAGAAAGAGCAGTTTTGCAAGGAAGTTGTTCATGGTATCTTGTTAAAAAAGTTAAGGTGACTAGTAATTAATGATTGACAATTAGCGATTGGATACTGTAACCAAATCGCTAATTATTAATTGCTAATCGTTCATTATCAAGAGCCAAGTTGTCCCAGTCTTTTTTCTATAAAAATGCCCAATACACAAAACCGACACGATAGATGGTGAAATGTCCGTTTGAATGTGTGAACACGCCTGCAACATATTAAAGCACTGTTAATCAATAAATTAACACGAACCTTCAGGCTTGTTTTTACGAAAAACTGGCTACTTTTGCACCAATGCGTTTCCTACTTCTAATCATATTATGTGTATCACTTGTCCCAAATCTACTGGGGCAACAGGAGACTTCTTCCTATGAGAAGCGAGCGAGAAGCGCCACGGATTATACCGCCGAAGCAGAAAGTATGGCCCAGTCCAATCCATCGCGTGCGCTGGAACTTATCGAGAAGGCTTTGGAGGCGAGTTACAGAACGGGCAATCTGAATGTCGAAGCCAAAGCCCAACATACTCGTGGCAATATCCACCTGTATCAGGGTAATCACCTGCTCGCGATGGAGGCATTCGATAAGGCACTGGTGCTCTATGATCGCCTTAATCTTCAATCAGATTATCACGCTTCGTTTTTGGGAAAAGCCAAGGCGCAGGAAGGAGCCGGGCAGTATGCTCAGGCGTTGAAAAGCTATCAAGCGATTCTGACAAAGGCGCAACTGGCATCCGATCAAGCTCTCATTCAAGAATCGTTGCAAGCGATCACGCGCATTCAAGCAAATACAGGCCAAGTCCAATCTGCGGAAGACAGCTACGAACAGCTCTTGTTCAATTCTCCCACGAGTATCGACTCAGTAAACTCAATTGCCAATGTGGGCTATGCACGTTCTTCTGATAATGCGGTGGTAAAAAAGGTCAGCAAGCAAAAAGTACAACTACGTGGGAATACGTCACAACAACAATTGGAACAAATTGCTCAGGCTAATATCTATGTGGGTGATAATTTACTGAAAGAGCAAAAAGCCGATGAGGCGATTGAGCATTACAATTACAATACTAAAATTCTGGAAAAGGAAGACTTTAGCGGGTTAGGGGAAGTTTCAGAAGAATCACTGGAAGAGGAGGAGATTAAACCTGAGGAACTCACTTTTACCTGGACTGGACCTGAAGTAAATGATACCGCAGTAGATGTTACATTTTTTGACCGAAATGGGACTTTTACCAGTGAGGCAAACAACGGGACAAAGGCAGAAATCCCAGAAAAACTTACCGGTAATAGTGCATCCACTACGCTTTACTACACCAAAACAAAACCTATCCCCAAACTCGATAGCCTCGTCGAGCTGCGCAGTACAACCTATCGCAAACTGGCCGAAGCTTATGAAATTCAAGGCAATTATGAATTGGCTTGGCGAAATGGAAAAAAGGCGCTGGAAGAAGCAGATTCTGCACGGAGTCAGGAGCTGAATTTTGTACTGAATAACGCATTCAATCGCGAAGCGCTTGCGCTCCGTGAGAGTCGCATTCTTTCGCTGGAACAGGACCGCAAATTACAGGCCCAGGAATTACGCAGTCAGCGTTTGCTCAATACGGGCCTTGCTGCTGCGCTACTGGCGATTATCGCCGGGGGCTTGTTTGCGTGGTGGAGCCAGCGTAAGCGGCAGCGCGCCAATCAACTCCTCACCCTGCGTTCGCTCGTCGGGCAGATGAATCCACACTTCATCTTCAATTCGCTGAACACCTTCAATAGCTATATTGCAACGGCTGATACGCAGCAAGCCAATCGCTTCCTGAGCGATTTTTCGCGACTGATGCGACTTGTACTCGAATATAGCGGCCACGACTTCGTCCCTTTACCCAAAGAAATCGAAGTCCTCAAGCTCTATCTCAAACTTGAGCATGGGCGCTTTTCGGAGAACTTTGATTATTATATTGAAGTGGCTGAAGACCTGGACCTGGATGCTATCGAGATTCCTCCGATGCTCTTGCAGCCTTACGCCGAGAATGCAATTTGGCACGGACTCCGCTATAAAAAGACTAAAGGCCAGCTCCTTATTAAGATGTATAGCGAAGGGCAAAAGCTCAAAGTGCTCATACAGGATGACGGCATCGGCAGGAGCAAATCGGCAGCGCTAAAAACGCATAACCAGCAGCAAAAAAGCAATTCGCTGGGCATGAAAAACACAGCTCGCCGAGCGGACCTTATTTCGACGCTTTTCAAAAAGAGTATGCAAATTCACGTCAACGATCTTTATCCAGAAAAAGAAGAAACCGGCACTGCTGTTTTGGTAGAAATCGACATGAGCAAAATATCTGTTTCAGAATAATGAACATATTTTAACCTCTTTTCTAAATGACCATCATCGAAATATGCTCAATTTCTTCCTCCTTAGAGGAAAAGCCCCAGCGGGGCTTAAGGTTGGTAGCTCATGATCGTGACAACATTTTTCGCTTCAGAGAAGCGAGACCTTGAATGTCCCGCTTCTCTGAAGCGGTATATTGTGCATCTGGCAAATGCTACCAACCTGGCGCTTCTCTGAAGCGCTAATGCCTTCGGCAATCAGGAAATGTTCATAAGATGTTTACTCCAGGAAATAAAAAAGAATTTAAATCACTTTCCCCATGCTAACATCCATCATCATCGACGACGAAAAAGCCAGCCGCACGGTGCTGCGCAATTACCTGGAACAATACTGCTCTGATGTCAGCATTTTGGGAGAGGCTGCTAATATTCAAGATGGTAAAAAAGCGATAGACAGCCTGAACCCGGACCTCGTTTTTCTTGATGTAGAAATGCCTTTTGGAAATGCTTTTGACTTGTTGGAGCAATATGAAGAACTAAGCTTCGAGGTCATCTTTGTGACAGCCTTCGATCATTATGCAATCAAAGCGCTCAACCTCAGCGCAGCCTATTACCTTTTGAAGCCTGTCGATATTGAGGAACTGGTAGGTGCCGTGGAAAAAGTAAAAGCGCAGCTTGCAACTGCGGAAACACCTCGTCTGGCTCAGCTTCTCACCGAAAATCTTCGTCAGGGAGGCGGAAGCCCTCAGCGCATGGCTTTGCCATTACTGGACGGATTTGAAGTTATCAATATCGACGACATCGTGTATGGAAAAGCTGATGGCAATTTCACTGATTTATTTATGAAAGATGGCAGCAAAAAAATGGTGTGTCGACCGCTGCGCTTCTTTGAAGAAAACCTTGTAGCTCACGGCTTTTTGCGCATCCACAAATCGAGCATGGTTAATCTGGCCTGCATCACACGCTACAAGCGCGGCAAAGGAGGCCAGCTTTTTCTCCAAAACGGAACCGTCCTCGATGTATCCAGTGGCCGCAAAGCGGATTTGTTAAAGCGGTTTCCTTTGTAGGCCATAGGCTGCGAAGCTCTCTTTTCTGGCCAGAAGCTAGCAGCCAACAGCCAGAAGCTTTTTTTAACAAACTATTAACGGGCGATGCCAAATTTCTGTCGTAGATTTGGAGCAAAATTTGAATAGCATAAGCATGGAACAAGCAATGCCCGGCGCTGCGCCCGATATACACGCCTTGAACGCCCGAATTCGTGAGCATAGCTCATTTGTCGATACCATCAGAAGTGAAGTGAGCAAAGCCCTCGTAGGCCAAAGCTATATGCTGGATCGACTGCTTATTGGCCTGCTGTCTGGAGGACAC
>JBGCFB010000012.1:0-30737 GCA_045106685.1 Bacteroidia bacterium
TGTCTACGCCATTATCGATGTCAGCCGGAGTATTCTTACTATAGACTTCCGGAGCCTGACCATCACCATCCAAAATCGTTCCTGCTGGATCAATTGATATTTGAATCGGGTAGCGATACGTCCAGCCATTTGGTAAAAAACGACGCGGTGAAAGGCTGGAGAACGCGCCGGCAGTCGTGTCACCAAAATGAACGACTTGAGAATTTAGACGCATGGCAACCACGATCTCCTCGGCAGCACTTACAGTACGTGCGTCCGTGAGCATGATGACCGGCATCAAAAACTGATTTTCCCCATCCGATGTATTGAAATATTCCGTCGGTTCGTCGTAGTCATCATAACCCGGACCGTTGCGGGTGCGAGATGAATAAACCAGTCGGGTTTCTTCCGCAAAGGCGTCCGCTACTCCACGGGCGAAGTCTCCAAAGCCACCGCCATTATTGCGAATATCAAGAATGATCGCCTTTTCATTTCCGATACTGCGAAAGATGCTGTCCATCATCGGTTTGGGATCGCTGCCGTCGGTGTCACCGAGGTAGATATAGCCGATGCTTTTGCCCTTTATTTTTCCAAAACTAAAGTCCGGAGCAAGCCTGATCGTGTCAAACCTGACATAGTTTTCGAGATAGGTATTTCGAATCAAGGACTTGCTAAATGATGCTTTGGCGTCTGGAATGCGCTGAGTACCAGAACCATAGGCTTCATCGTCTCTGAAAATGACGGTGTGCTCATCATCAAACACTTCAATCATTTCAGAAAAAATCGTCCAGAGTTCGTCGTCGGTCGTTTCGGCTGTTACCTGCGGGCGATATTGATTATACACAGCATTCCAGTCGATGTTTTTGGGTCCCAAAATTCCTGAATGCGTGTCGACATTGTTCCAAAACAATTCGAAATTGTTTTCCGGATCATTGCTTACTTCTGGTCCCAACAGTATGCGCTTGCATGCACTCAGCATCATGATTGGGAGCAGGATATAGAGTATGTGTATTTTTTTCATGATGTTAAAAATTGAATGCTAAACCTGCCATCAACTGATTTTGGAGATGGATAAAGCGATTGGTATCAAAGGTGTGGTGAAGCTGATTGCGGTAGATAAGTTCAAGGTCCAGGCGATCGCTTAGTGCGTACTGGTAAGCCAGGCTCAGACGATAGGCAAGCAACTTATTGACACTTCCGACACTTCCATTGGTGATAATCGCCAGCAGATCATCGTTGGCATTATTGTCGATCAGTTCCGCATCGAGCCCGTTATAAGGCGGTCTGACCAGGAAATTGATTAATGGAATGTCTAGGTCGAGCTGCAAGCGTCCCCGATCATTCAGTTGGTACTGCCCGCGAGCTGAAAGGTCGAGGCTGTAATTCACGAGGAAACTAAATGATTCCTGATAGTCCCAATCGATCGAATACAGATGAAAATCAAACTGCCCTCCCCAGTAAAACTGAAACCTGCTATTGCTCAGGCTTTCGTTTTTGCGGAGATATCTGAGTGCAAAGTTTCCCATCTGGTAATAGGTTGTAAACTGCTCAATCGCAGGTGGCGCAAGCGAGTCTGCGCTGTAGCTTGCCCGAATGGAAAAGTGTGATTGATCGTTTTGCGATTCAAATCTGAATGCGCCCATTAAGCCCGACTCATTGTAGCGAAGTGGGGAAAAATTCCGATCGCTCATATACGCTTGATGGATGCCTGCACCTACAGCAAGCTTGTTCGTGTACTGTTGGCCTCC
This sequence comes from Bacteroidia bacterium, assembly GCA_045106685.1. GTDB lineage: Bacteria > Bacteroidota > Bacteroidia > J057 > J057 > JAUIGE01. The sequence goes on from JBGCFB010000012.1 coordinate 1,728, forward strand.
CTCTGATGAGGTCTGAGCCATGAGTGGTAAGCACAGCAAAAAGGCTATGCTTACAAAGAAAAATTTCTTCATAAAATTAGTGTGATTTGATATCCCGGTTCAAGCCTTTTCCCCTGTAAGACCCTTGGACGGTTCAAATGTAAGTAGCATAAAAAATAGATTTCTTATCACATGACAAGAAACCTAAGCTATTTGATACACTGTAGGTGCAGTCGTTCATTTTGGCTGCTTTTTGTGCGAAATCTCATTTCTTAACTTAAGTCAATGCGTGCGGAGTAGGGCTGGTCTAGTTTTGTCAAACAATTCAATAGAAGCGAATTGTATTCACCACAAAACCAATAATTCCAGCCCTATCATGAAAACTGTATTATCAACCTGTGTCCTAATAATCTTAATGCTCAATAGCGTTTTGGGACAAAATTTAAACCAGACGATTCGAGGAACTGTCAAAGATGCGGACAGCGAATTACCGCTTACGGGCGTCACCGTTATCCTGCTTGATGAAGGCATCCAGCAAGGCGCAATGACCGATGAGAATGGTCAGTTTCGCATTGAAAAAGTAGCTGTAGGAAGGGTAAATCTTCGATTCTCTTTTCTTGGTTATGAGACGATCACCATCCCGAATATCGTCGTCAATTCTGGTAAAGAAGTAGTCCTCAATATCGCGATGCAGGAAGCCGTCGTCAGCACCGACGAAGTCGTGATTTCTGTGGATCGCAACAAAGGCCAGCCGCTCAATGATATGGCGCTTATCAGCGCGCAGTCGATCTCCGCTGAGGAAACCAATCGCTTTGCAGGCGGCTTCAACGATCCGTCAAGGATCATGTCGAACTTTGCTGGTGTGACCAACACGCAAGACGGCAGTAATGACATTATTATCCGGGGGAATTCGCCAAAATATATCCAGTGGCGTCTGGAAGGTATTCAGATTACAAATCCGAACCATTTTGGCGATCAAAGTTCTGTCGGTGGCTCTACGAGTACCTTAAATAACAATATGATTGCGACTTCCGATTTTCACACGGGCGCATTTTCACCAGAGTTTGGCGATGTGCTTGCGGGTGTATATGATGTGAAATTGAGGACAGGTAATAATGAAAAATTTGAGTCGGTTTTTGGCTTCGGATTGTTGGGTACTGACCTGACGCTGGAAGGGCCTTTTAAGAAAGGATACGGTGGCTCTTATGTTGTGAACTATCGTTATTCGACGGCTACGATCATCGATGATTTGGGATTGTTGGGTGATGTTGGTGGAGTGCCAAAATTCCAGGACGCAGCCTTTAAAATTGTATTGCCAACCAATAAGCTTGGAACCTTTTCCATGTTCGGCCTTGCGGGCCTTAGCAGCTTTTTGTTTGAAGATGTGAGCCCGGCAATTTGGAAGACTCCAGGCGACAATGCTATGCAGCCCGACGTCCAGGAAGATTTTGAAAAAGGAGCTTTTTTACTGAACACCGGCCTCAATCACCTCTTGCCGATTAATGCCAATAGTTTTATAAAAACGACTGTAGCCTACTCCAATGATGGTTATGAAGATGAAATATTTGAATCTAGATTTCGCACCAAATTAGATAGTGCCGGCCTTTTACAGCATGATTCACTGTTATCCCGAAAACTGAATTACACCGGGAGATTGCGCCGCTCTACCTTCCGTTCGGCGATAACCTATAACAATAAATTTAACGCCAGAAATAAGATTCAAATTGGTGTCAAATATGCCGATATAGGACTTGAAAATCGTCAGAGCCAGTTGATAGGCAATACAGATGAACGCTTTACATTGGTGGATTTCAATGAACGCATCCGCACCGTTCGGAACTTCGTCAGCTGGAAGCATCGCCTGAATGAAAACCTGACCATCCTCGGTGGAGTCCATAATATGAATGTGCTGCTCACGGGCGAAACGACCTTTGAGCCTCGACTTGCGGTAAGCTGGAAACTCAATTCATCCAGCTCGATTCGTGCAGGCTACGGGCTGCATAGCACGATGGAAAGCGTTCACAATTACTTTGCTAAAGTGGCGCAGCCTGACGGAAGCATCATTGAACCAAATCTTGATCTGGGACTACTGAAGGCGCACCACTATGTCCTGAGTTTTGAAAAGCAGTTTGGAAAAAATGTCCGCCTCAAAGTAGAAGGATATTATCAGGATTTGTTTAACCTTCCTGTCGAAAATGACGCGTCCAGCTTTTATGCAACGATCAACGAAGGCCTTGATTTTCAATACGTTGACCTCGTAAATGAAGGCACTGGTAAAAATTACGGTGTCGAAGTTACCCTGGAGAAATTTTTCAGTAATAACTTCTACTACATGATTAATGCTTCGTTATTTCAGTCAAAATACACGCCGCTGGATGGGATTGAACGAAATACTCAGTACAACGGAAATTACCTGACGAATATCCTGTTTGGGAAAGAGTTTGAAGGTTTGGGAAAAAAGCAGAATCAAACCCTTGGTCTCAATGCGAAAGTATTTTTTGGTGGAGGAAAAAAGATCATTCCTTTGCTGAGAGATGAAGACGGTAACCTTGCAGTGGACCCTGAGAATAATCGATTTTGGGACTTCTCAAAAGCATATGAAAACAAGATCGACGACATCCATCAGGTAACCGTGTCGGCGAGTTATAAGTGGAATCGCCCGAAGGCTACCCACGAGCTATTTTTGAACCTGGACAACATCACCAATACAAAAGGAAGAAGTAGCGAATTTTACGATCCTCGCGAACCTGGTTCGATAGGATACCAGCGCCAGTTCGGTATTTTTCCAAATCTGATGTATCGGGTGTACTTTTAATCACCATTATTGCGGGGCCTTAAAATTCTGTTTCATGAAGCGGGGCCTTAAAAGGCCCCGCAATAATGGTAGAAATTGTGGGCTAAAGCCCATCGAATCTTGTACATGAAGCTTTAGCGCCTAATATCTACCACTATTGCTCGACCTTTTAAGGCCGAGCAAAGAAAATTTTCCTTATGAAAGCAGCCACCTACACCCGATTCGGAACTCCTGATGTCCTGCATGTAAAGGATATCGACCAGCCCGTTCCAGCGGATAATGAAGTATTGATACAAGTTCATGCCACGACCGTGAGCCGAACGGATTGCGCCAATATCAGCGCACGCCCTTTTATCATGCGCTTTTTTATCGGCTTTTTTCGTCCCAAAAAACAAGTCCCGGGCACCGATTTCGCCGGTATTGTCGAGCGGGTAGGGGAGGCGGTCACGGCATTTAAACCGGGCGACCATGTCTTCGGATTTGATGATTCGATCGTCAGCTCACAAGCTGAATATATGACGATCGCGCAGGACGGAAACCTGATCCAGATGCCCGAGGGCCTGTCATTTGAAAAAGCCGCGGCCAGCTGTGAGGCATTTCATTATGCATTCAATATGATTCGAAAAAGTGGCCTGGAAGCTGGTCAGAAAGTGCTGGTCAATGGTGGAACCGGAGCCATCGGCTCTGCCGCAATACAGATCGCCAAGGCGCTCGGGGCGAAGGTTACAGCCGTAGGCCCTACGCCTCACTTGGAAGCGGTCCGCAACCTTGGTGCCGATAAGGTTATCGACTATTTGACAGACGACTTCACAAAGCACGATGGCGGATATGACTTCATTTTTGATGCGGTAGGCAAAAGCGCCTTTATTTCCTGTAAGCATTTGCTAAAGCCGAAAGGAATATACATTTCATCCGAGCTGGGCTGGATGCTTTCCAATGTTTTCTTTGCGATTGTAACGCCCTGGTTCAATAAGCGGAAGGTGCTTTTTCCTGTTCCAACAGACGTAAAGCCAAGTTTGAATCATGCTAAAAAGCTAATAGAAGAAGACGCTTTCACTCCGCTTATGGATCGTAGTTACCCACTGGATGAGATTGCAGAAGCTTATCGTTATGTAGGTTCTGGACAAAAAATCGGCAATGTGATTAATAAGGTGAGGTAGGCGAGGTAATAATATTATTCATTTGGCGACCAAGATTATATAACTAATCTGGTCTTAGCATGAATGATACCACGAGCCTTATACGAGAAGCGAAACTTAAGACGCTAAACGAGACTACACTTCCTGAGGAAATCTGTATGATGGATAAACTCACAGAGGAAGAGCGTGCCTCTATCAATGAGTTTAGTTCGACTGTGCAATATAAAAAGGGGGACATGCTTGTCCGCGAAGGCCAGGTGTCGAGCGATTGTTATTCCATTTTGCAAGGCTGCGTAAGGCAATATTATCTGATAGATGGAGAAGAAAAAACTACCTTTTTCTATACCGAAGGCCAATCTATTATTTCATCCATCGGTACAATTTCGAGTGGACCTTCTCCTTTCTACCTTACTTGTATGGAAGATACGACTGTGAGCATGATGGCAGCTGAGCACGAAAACGCTCTTTATGAGCGTCATCCTCGCATCGAGAGGATGTGTCGGATAAGCCTTGAGGTAGAACTGAAAAAGCAGCAGGAAATGCTGACGACCTATATGATCTCAACGCCTGAAGCGCGTTACCTCAATTTGCTCAGCACCCGACCCGATCTTGTCAATCGCGTTCCGCAGTACCAGCTCGCCAGTTATCTCGGCGTTAAGCCTGAGTCGCTAAGCCGCATTCGCAAGCGGATTGGCGCGAGGTGATTCAATAGCCATTATTCATTTGATCACTAGTCATGAATAATTTGCAATGATCAATGACTCATGAACCATCATCAAATCATTCATCATCAAATCAGCTAATCAGCCTTAGCAGCTTCTTTCGCTTTAATCGCCGCATCCCAATCTACTGCCAGAATAGAAAGGCCCACAAATAATGCGATAGTCGCTGCCAGCATTCCCAGCCCCCAGGCGAGATTGTGTGGGTAGACTGAAAGGCCTTTAGGAATAGTTACTTTAGTTCTTTCTCCAGTATCAAGTAACGTCTCACGTAACTTGATCAAAACGTTGGTTTTTTCAAGCTGGGTTTTAAGATTCTTGTTTTGTAGTTCGTCGCGACTTGCTTTAATATTTCGGTACCAAAAGTCGATATCCTCATTAGGAGTTTCGTACATGATGGAAGTGCTTCCAGAAGTGAGATTGTTAGCCTCAAGGTAGTCGACTACTTGCGAAAGTTCTTCATGAGCTAGCTCGATGGTACTTGCATCGGCAGCACGTTTTAGGTGGCCACTTACGTTCTGCTTGAACTCGACTTTCTGTGCATATCGAAAACCAAAAGCAGCAATCGAAAGGATGATGAGGACTATTCCAGAGACTCTTTTCATAGGCAATCAAAATTAATGATGTGGGTTAATAGTGCCTTATGAGTCGCCTGAGAGGGCCTTTTCTTACGAAAGCCTTTCTAATTTATCATTGGATCATGTGTCATGAATAATGAAAACGACTCATGATCAATGACCTAATGAATAATGAACTACGCTATAGCGCAGACCGCTCTTGTTCGATCTGCTTGAGAGCCTCAATTAAGTTTGGGTCAACAGCCGTTTCCATTTTAGCCTTAAGCACATCCTCAGAAAGGTTCCTGTTTTGATATTTAAAATCAACCACCTTGAATGAGTCTATCTTGCCTGTTTGGGAAGAGGAGGTATTCGATTTTAATTCGCGTTTTTCTTCAGTATCATTCAAATACATGATACTAAGAAAGATACCTAAAACTGCTAAGGAAACAGGTTGAAAAAACACGCCAAAAGCTTTTGCAGAATAGAGCGTTGTGGTAAATGCAACCAGATTAAACGTTCCTAAGATCAGTGTCCCCAGGAATATATAGGTGTATATTTTACGGTCAATAAAGAACAACAGGGTAGATACGCCCAGAAGTGTAAATCCTATTATGGATTCTGTTTGAAATCTGTAGTTTGTGGTGAGCACTGTTGCGATAGCATATGCTGATATTAGAATCAATATTGCTAGAGGGATAGCCTGAATGAAGTCGCGCTTTTTCATAGGAAATAAAGCATTAGTTATCAAGAATAATCAAAGCGTCAGTGCTTTATAATCTCAAGGCCAAGTTCCTCACAAAAAGCTTCAAAGGCAGCAATGCCCTTTTCGCTTAAAGCGCCCGTAGACTTTGGGACACTCTTTATACCAGAACACATAAAGCAGATATTAGACTGGCCTATTATGTTGCCTTTTTTATAGTAAACAAAAGCAATATGAGGGATAAAACACATGCTATTGTATCCACCAAAATGAGTCGTATCATTCATGAGTTCACCTAAGCGAATAACCTGAGCTTTCGACAATGTATGGCCATCTTCAGTGTGTTTATCAAAGACGCCATAGGCATCTACAATATGATGCTGGGTATTGGCTGGGTTGTATTCATGATCGTTCCAATTGTAGGCGATCACCTCATCGCTTTCCTTTATTACGCTGTCTAGCGCAGCTATTCCTGCAAATTCGAGGTCGTCGTAATATTGATGTGGATCCCATGAAGAGCCGCCACAAGCAAGAAGCATTAACGTGCTTATACAAGCTAGAAAAATGCATTTCATCGTGTTATTCATTAAGCATTTGTCATCAGGGTTGTTCATTCATTTTTTCGAAATAAATAATACAACCTTCTTGGCTTAAAAAGAGCAAAAATCAACACAATCATTTTGTGGCCTGAGCGGAGTCGAAATTGACGGTGGCTGAGCGGAGCCGAAGCCACCAAAATAGTGCCTTTGGCACTGTTCCCTTCGACTACGCTCAGGGAACGATTGGGTATTGCTAGAACCGTGCTTTTTCCTGGCATTCCAATGATAAAAGTCGAAGGCCCATCAACCAGAAATCGACAGATTTTCTTGCCGCTATGGCTTCGACTCCGCTCAGCCACCAGCAAAAATATGCTGGCAAGATGGCATTTACGGACGTTAAAGCATTATCTGTATTTCAATTTTTGAATGAACACCCCTAATTAGTCATGACTATTGAAACAATCATTCATCATCAAATCAACTAATCATCAAATCAACTAGTTCTGCTGTTTGATCACCAAACTGCGCTCTCCGATTTTATAAATACAGATAAAACGCGGGCTCATCACATGGTGCTCATGCATCTCAGGAGAAGGGCTGTAGAGCAGTAGATTACAGATGTCTGTAGGACTGATGATAATCGGCTTTTCTTCATTGATATGCGCAGTGATGATCTTGCCATTTCCGTCAGGCTTGACATCGGTAGGGATTTCAGTAAAAGCTGAGCGAATGCGCGCTCTTTTCTTCATTTGACCCAATTGGTCATATACTATGCGAAAATCGTTACCGATGGGAATGGTGTTTTCAAAGCGCTGATTCGCCATAAGAAAGGCGTGTATTTCATTGCCTTTTTCCAGCATGTGAAGCGTCAGTGTGACACCACGTGTGATTTTGAAATATTCCGTATCGCCTCGGATAGATTTGAAAGCAGCTGTTTTGATTTTTGAGAGCAAAATTTCCTGCGTATTCAGGCTGCGAGGTAAGCCATCCAGGTTCATATATTCCGGCTTGTTGGGATTCAGATTTGAAAAGTCGTGCATCACCATTCTGTTATCGCCTTCCCCTTTCCAATACACACAATGATAGAGGCCGTCTTTTTTATATGCGACATAGCCGGTAAGGGACTCCATTGCATTGTCCGCATAAATCTTGTCTGAAGAACTACGGGTAATCATTTCGAGCATGTACAGCGTCTCGCCATCAGTAGCGATTTCCTGTACCACTTCTTTAGTCAAAGATTGGGCGCTGAGAATAGAAGAAATGGCAATAAGAAGAGTGAAAAAAAACGTGCGCATCGTATGGAAAATTAAGAAGCTGTTGGCCTTTGGCTTCTAGCTACTGGCCAGAAAAATGGTTTAACAATGGAGCGATCCAGAGCTAACTGGAGAAACAGTTGTTCAATAATACGAGGTGATGGATTACTTATTGGACGAAATTCTTTCGCCAAGATACATTTTTGTGGGCTACTGGCTTTTGGCTGCTAGCTTCTGGCCAGAAAAAGAGGCTGTTTCGAAACCTTAAGCCAAGTCCAGCATACGCTAATTATCAATTATCAATTATCAATTATCAATTATCAATTCTTTTCAACCATGCTACATTTTCCACATGGGCAGTATGCGGAAACATATCGACAGGCTGGATACGCATAAGCTCGTATTGCGTTTCCAGCAGCGCGATATCACGCGCCTGCGTGGCAGGCTTACAGCTCACATAGATGATATGATCCGGCGCTATTTTGAGCAGTTGATCGATCACCGCAGGGTCCATGCCTGCACGGGCCGGGTCCGCAATGATCAGCTCAGGGCGGCCTTCTTTCGCTACGAGCGCATCGTCAAGCAGCTTTTTCATGTCGCCAGCATAAAACGAGAACTTGCCCTCAAGGCCGTTTAATGCTACGTTACGATGAGCATCATCGACAGAGCTTTGGACATATTCGATCCCAACGAGCTTTTTGGCGAGTTTTGATACAAAAATGCCAATACTGCCCGTACCGGAATACAAGTCATACACCGTATTCCATTGCTCCTGACCTTCAGGTAAAAACTCCTTCATCCAGTCACGCACGACGCTATAGAGGACGTGCGCTTGTTTGGGATTTGTCTGGAAAAAAGAGGTTGGAGAAATGTGAAAAGCGTAGTCATCCAGCTTTTCAGTAATGTAAGCAGGACCTTTCCAGGTTGTATAGGGAAGGTCGCTAAAGCTGCTATTCAGCTTATCAGAATGAATCCATACATAACTGGAAATATGCTCATCAAAGTTCGCTTCCAGATGTTTGAAAACCTTCTCTATCGTTTTGGGCTCATTTTTTCCAACTACCAAAACCACCATAAGCTCACCTGTAGCCTCCGATGTGCGGAACATCAGTTGCCTCAGAAAACCAGTGTGCGCTTTTATATCATAAAATGGAATGTCGTTTTCTGTTCCAAAAGCATGAACAGCATTACGAATATCATTGACGATCTCACGCTGTAGGTGGCACTTTTTGACGGTGAATACTTTTTCAAAAACACCTGGAACGTGGAATCCCAACGCTGGCTCGTCAAATACTTCGCCCGAAGCGATTTGTTCGCGCGTAAGCCAAGGCTTCGCCGAGAAGGAAAACTCCAGTTTATTGCGATAAAACCAAGGCTCTACTACTCCCAGAATGTCACGCTTTTCCTTCGCTTCTACCTTGCCGACACGCTCCATCGCATCCGTCACTTGCTGCTGCTTGATGCGAAGCTGCTTTGCATACGTCATCATCTGCCACTTGCAACCGCCGCATAGCCCGAAGTGCTCGCAGCGTGGTTCCGTACGGTCGGGTGAAGGCTCATGCATCTGCGTGATTTCGCCAAAAAACAACTTTCGTTTTTTACGATTTATGAGCACATCCGCGATGTCGCCAGGAACAGCATAAGGTATAAACGTGACCTTGCCATCGGTTTTTACAATGCCGTATCCATCCGAAGCCGTCGCGACGATTTCGGCCTTCTCTATCGTGTAGGGTTTTAATCTTGCCATTGGACTGCGATTCTAGCCTAATTCTTTGGTGCGTGCAAATAAAATTGGCTGTTGGCGATTGGCTTTTAGCGTTTGGCTTAGATAAGGCATCTAGGCTTTTTTATCGCCAACAGCCAAAAGCAAAAGGCCAACAGCTATAGATTATTCCGTTTCTTTGTTTTCCACATGTGGTACCAAGCAACATATACCTTTACGCCTGCAGGCTGGGAAAACGACCTTGCCATTGAGCTTGACGAGAGCGGCATGATCACCGATATCGGTGCATTGCCAGCAGGAGAGGAAGCGATGCAATATCGCGGAATGCTTATTCCGGGTTTTGTAAATGCGCATTGCCACCTGGAGCTTTCAGGATTGAAAGGAGCTGTTCCACGAAGGACAGGTATGGCTGGCTTTGTACAGCAATTGATGGCAGCTCGCGCTCAACAAGACGAGCAGGTGAGCCTGGAGGCAATCAGCACTGCCATGGATGCCGCATGGGAATCGGGAACGGTCGCGATCGGTGATATTTGCAATGGGCCGTCGACCATCGCCGCGAAGCGTAGTCGTAATCATCTGTATACCCATAGCTTTATTGAGCTTTTGGGACTGGACGAAACGAAGGCTGATCGTATCGTTGAAAAAGGGGAGGAGCTGAAAGCAGAATTTGGTTCGCTTGATGCAAGTCTTACGCTTCATGCACCTTATTCCGTTTCTGAGTATTTGATCAAAAAGGTTGTAGAAAAAAGCCTGGATCTTCTTTCCATTCATTTATATGAATCAGAAGAGGAGCTTGCATTATTCAGTGGAAAAGGAGGTGGCTTATGGCGCTTTTTACAAAAAATCCCCCTGTCCCAATCACTCGCCTTCCCGCCAACGGATCCTGCACATTACCTATTACATGCGATGCCTGAAGCGCAGCGTATGCTCTGGGTTCATATGGCGGAGATCGATTCAGTTCGCCTGGCGGCGCTGGCAGCGCGCTTCCCTCAGGCATACACTTGCCTCTGTCCCCGCGCCAACGATTATATCCACGGCACACATCCCGATGCTGCAATGTTCCAGCGCATTATGCCTGATCGCATCTGTTTGGGTACGGATAGCCTTGCAGGGAATGATAGCCTCGATATGCTCGCCGAGATTGCCCATTTACAGACACTATTCCCACAAATAGGCCTTCATACACTTTGTTCCTGGGCCACAAGCCAAGGCGCTACTGCCTTAGGAATCGACGATCAGTTTGGCGATTTTGTACCAGGAACATCTCCAGGATTATTGCTTATTTCACAAGACGATCCCGACACGCTAAAAACGGATCATGTCCATGTGCTACATTGAGAAATGAGTCATTTATCATGTGAAATGATTTAATGACTCATGATAAATGACTAATGAATAATGAACTATGGATTTGATCAAAAAGGAAATACAAAGCTTCGGTCATGCCTTTCGGGGGATCGCCATGCTCTTTAAAGAAGAAGGGCATGCGCGCATTCATGCTATAGCGGTGGCGTGTATCGTTGGCCTGGGCTTTTGGCTAGGCCTTGATGCCTGGGAATGGTGCGCGATTCTGATGTGTATGGGGCTGGTTATTTCGCTTGAGGCAGTCAATACAGCAGTGGAACGACTTGCCGACAGAGTTTCGAAAGAGAAGCATCCACTCCTGAAGGACGCCAAGGATGTGGCAGCAGGAGCAGTACTGATTGCAGTCCTCTTTGCTGCAGTTATATGGAGTATAATATTTATTCCTAAAATCTTGGATTTTTTCTTGTCTGAATAGATTGTATTTTGCGTCAAGTATCCCCTCATGGCTGCAGTAGGACATACCCATTCTCGCTGGCAAGAGCTACGCACGTTGCTTCTTGCCGAAGAGCACGCTTCTCACGAAGCGCTGGCAGCGGCATTGACGCAGCTGGAGGCCAAAATAGCTGACCCAGAAGTGCAACAGGATATGCTAAAGCCTCATTTTCAGGCTCATATAGCACACCTTCAGAAGGAATTCCCAGAGTTGTTCGGAGAGAGTTTGCAAGCTGCCCTCAAACACGAAATCAGTGAGTCTCGCGATGGGATGATAGAGGCGCTTTATCCGATTATTGGCCAGCTTATTTCACGCTATATCAAAGCTGAAATGGCAGCACTTGCCAAGCGAATTGAAGACGCTCAGCGTTCTGTATTTTCCTGGAAAGCCTGGAAAATGCGTTTTTCTTCATGGTTTACCGGCGCTTCTTACGCCGATATTGTAATGAAGGACGAACTCAAGGCGACATTGCTGGAAATGCTTCTTGTCGACAATGAGCGGGGTATTTTGCTGGGGAGCTACTCGGTGAGTGAACTCCTAGAGCCTGATGTTGTTGCGGGCATGTTTACTGGTATCAAAGAGTTTGTAGAACATGCATTCCAGGGAGGAGCCCAGGCGCTCAATGTACTTGAATACGAACGATTTAAGATTGTAATTCACACCTTTCCTGGTGTATATTTTGCAGCAGTAATAGACGGGACGCTGCATCCCGAATTTAGAGAGCGGCTGGAGGCAGCTTTTCTCGATTTTGCTCAGAAAGAAAAGCTTCATACCCCGACGGAGCTGAGCGCGGCTACCCGCGAATATTGGAACGAACGATTAACATTATACTTCGATGGATTCAACCAAGTGGATCAGTAAAAAAATAGCGCTATTAGGGCATTACGGGGTTGGTAAAACTTCCCTGATAAGCCGTTTTGTATACAGCAAATTTCCCGAATCATACCTCACTACCATAGGGCTGAAGGTCGATAAGAAAACTATCGATGTCGGAGAATACTGCCTCGATCTCGTAATTTGGGATATCGCAGGCCAGGAAGAAGTCGCCAATGTGCCACACTTTTACCTCAAAGGCTGCGCCGGTGTTATTTATGTCTTTGACCTAGCCCGATCTGTGACATATGCAAATCTGGATTCACAGATTTCTCAGATACGAACCCTTATTCCCGATGCTGAAATTCTGGTCGCTGGCAACAAGAAAGACTTGCTGAGCGAGGCTGAACTTGAAGCGATCAATGAAAAAATAAACGCCCCTGTCGATTTATTTACAAGTGCCAAAGAAGATCAAGGAGTAGAAGAACTCTTTAATATGTTAGCACAAAAACTGGTATCTGGGCATGGAGCTTCTTGAGATAAAAAAAGCATTTTTTGATAAACGCACACAAGTATTAGAAGTAGATAAGCAGGGCATTTTGATCAGAACCTGCAATACCTTATTCGATGCTGATACATGGCTGAAACAGCCTGTGCGTAACTTCTTCCACTTTGCTGGAGACACCTTTCCATATTGGGATGAGTGGGAAAAAGAGAACTGGGTGTACACAGGCCTCGAAGTCGAGATCGCAGACTTCCACGGACTTGTAGATGTGTACCTGGAAAAGCATCCTTCCAATCCTGACAATTGGCTGTTGTTTATCATCGATCATACTGCCACGTACCGCAAGTATCAGGAAACGCAGTCCGAACGGAATTTAAAAAATATAGAAGGCGGAAGGGATTGATGATTAACCCGCCATCAAAATATTCTTCAAAAGCACAGTGCAATCCTTTGTGTCGAGGTAGTAAACGATGGAGGATTCGAACTTTTCCCCTTCTTCATAAAAATGATACTGGTGCCCTAGTATCATTTCATTTTGCGCTTTGTCAAATGTTACGTCTATCCAGTGTTCGGTTTCCACTTCGCCTTGCTTATTCTTTTTGGAAGAAACTGGGGTTGAGTAGTCCCCCATTGCGAATAGCGAATCTGCATTAATTTCTGACAGCTTTTGGGAAAAGTCAGTACCAAAAAGTTCTTGCCTGTATTGGGCAATCTGATCTGAATCGACCTTGCCGATTTTAGCTGTATCACGATTCTTTACAGCATCACGAAAAGCTGCAAAGGCAGTAGACATGTTACAAGCCGCAGGTGCTTCTGTAGGCTCTGTTTTTGTATCGGTTTCTTTCGCTTGTGTCGCTGTGTTGTCACAACTTAAAAACATGAAACTGATCAAGATGAGTAGAAAGGCACGTGTGTTTGTCATGATGTGGCTTAAGGTATTATGTGTGTTCCAAATATAGCTATCCCAGCCTTAGCATCTCGGTATGCGGAATACCGTCCATCATGTACGAGTCACTTTCTGGCCTAAATCCGAGATTGCCATAGAATCGCTCCAAATGCGTTTGTGCTTCAATACGAATCGGCAGGCCTTCACCAAAGACGGCCTCACAGGCCTTAATGGCCTCCTCCATCAACGTAGTGCCTAAGCCTGTTCCACGCTTTGAGATGTGCGTAACGACGCGGCCAATAGATGCTTCAGTATAATGAAGGCCAGGAGGCAGCAGACGAGCATACGCCACGAGGGCATCAGCTTCATAGCCCAATAGATGGATCGATTGCTGATCCTTATTGTCCACATCCTGATAGACACAATCTTGCTCTACAACAAAAATTTCAGACCGAAGATGCAAAACCTTGTATAGCTGTTCGAGACTAAACTCATCGAACTTGAGGACGTGCCATTGGATTGCCATAGAGCCTACTTGCCCTTTGTATTAGCTTCAGAAGAACCGCTTGCTATTCCTTCTTCCACTTGCGGAGCTTCGACTGGCGCAGGCTCTGCTTCAATAAGTGGTAAAACAATATTGTCGAGTCGGTGAACGACGACATCTTTTACTGCGAGGAACATCGGCTTGATATCTTCTGGAATCGGTTCGACTGGCGGAGCCTGAATGCTTGCAGGATTCACCTGACGACCGTTTTGCCAAAAACGGAAACATAAGTGAGGGCCAGTTGCGAGTCCTGTGCTTCCTACAAAGCCAATCACATCACCTTGCTTGACGACCTTTCCTACACGCATGCCTTCAGCAAATCGTGACATATGAAGATACTGCGTAGCATATGTGCTATTGTGGCGAACTTTGATAAAGCGGCCGTTACCTTTGGCGTATGTCGCCTTGATAATCGTGCCATCACCGATGCTGCGGATTGGTGTGCCAGTAGGTGCGGCATAGTCGATTCCGAGGTGAGGACGTGAGCGCTTCAAGATAGGGTGAAAGCGACGATAGGTAAATCCTGAGCTAATGCGAGTATAGTTAAGTGGAGCTTTTAGGAAAGCTTTGCGCATGCTGTTTCCATTCTCATCAAAGTATTCAAGCTTGCCTTCTTTTTCAAAACCAATAGCATAAAAAGTCTGGTCGCCGTGCTTGAAAGCAACTGACTTTACTTTTGCAATACCGATCGACTCTCCATCAACAAATGCTTCGTCAAATACGACTTTAAACCAGTCGCCTTTTTGAGTATGGAAAAAGTCGAGTGTCCATCCATAAATATTCTCAAGTTCAGAAGCGAGGCTAATATCGATTCCCTGTTTTTGAATTGCTCCATAAAGCGAGGAAGTGATGATGCCAGAAGCTTCACGTTCTTCTGTCTTGATAGGTTTGCGAGCGCCATATGCAAGCACACTATCTCGCAGATCCCAAACGATGTATTCTGTTTTATTTTTTTCGTAGACAAAATAATCTACTGCGCCTGATTCCTCCTGTATAAAAGTATAAGGCTTTCCGCTACGCATTTTGCGGATATCAAAGATGCCTTTCGCTGCATCGACCATCGCAATCACCTTGGGGTAAGGTACACCGTGATCAGCAAGTAGCTCGCCGAGCACTTCGTTGCGCTGGACTTCGCCTTGCATGACCTTGTAGTCGTTTACATCGATGCCATAAATCTTGTTGGCAGGATTGCTAACAGGAGGAGCAGGAATGGGGCTTGAAGAAAGCGAAACTGCTTGGACATCGGATGCCGAATTAGTGGGATACGTACAGGCCGAAAATGAAAGCATAATGGATATTACAATAGATGTAATAAAGACGAGGGGTAGATGTTTTCTCAAGATAAAGGGCTGTTATACAGGCGGTTATTATATCAGGCCATGAAAATAGGCACTGTTTTGCTTTTCCACAACCTATCCACACATTTTCCACTTATCGTGTTATTGTGCAGCTCGTCGATTTCAAATGGGTTTGGTGTCTGTGAGGCCATATTTTTGGTTCATTATGTACTTGAATCCAAAATGAACAGCATCATGACACGCACTTTTTTAATCCTGTTTTTTACCAGTATCCTGAGCATCTCAGTTTACGATTTAGGCGCAGTATCTGGGCTGTCCTTAGCGGACTATCAGTTTCATTTTGATTTACCTGCCTTTGACGGTTCCGGGCCAAAGGCCTTGGGTAAGGTGGATAGGGGAGGGCCTGTCAAAGCAGAAAAGGAGCTTGCTTTTTCTACAAAAAAGGAAGGTCATTACAACGTTGTACTGACGCTTTCCAACGGTATTATCTTTTCCTATCAGGATGGGGAGGTCAAAGCGGCCCTCGATGATGAGCTGTTGGAAATTGAGGGGGAATACCTGGTGTATAGTTCACTAGGGGTTGCCAGAATTAGTTTTGATCCGAAGTCTGGTGAACTCTGGTGGGTGTTTGATAAAGGAGGCGAGCAATAGCCTGCGAAAGGCTTATCATAGACATGTCCCTGCTGAACTGAATAAATGTCTCATTTATCTTAAAATAGGAGACGAGTACGTGATTCAGTGCGTTATGTGGTAAATTCAATTTACCCTTAAACTTACATGTATATGCCTCGGACACTTACGCTTTCCTTTTTGCTTCTATTTTTCATTTACAGCTATGCGCAAACGCCACTCGGGAATACTATTTATGGTCAAGACGGTGATCAGGCTGGTAAGGCTGTAGCTCTTTCTGCCGATGGCCGTACCATGGCGATTGGAGCACCTATTTATGACAATTTGGTTGTAGGCGGTGGCCAAGTCCGAGTACTAAGACTAGATGGTGGCATCTGGAAGCCACACGGGACTGATATATTGGGAGCCCAGGAGGTCGAGTTTTTGGGGTATCAACTTGATCTATCTCACAATGGTAACCGCATTATTATTGGCACACGTTTCAATAGCGATTCCGGGAGGTTTGCCGGAAAAGCCTTTGTGTTGGAATTTCAGAATGGAAATTGGCAGCAACTAGGCAGTAATATTACAGGACAGTTTCCTCAAGATATTCTGGGGGAAGGCGTCTCTATTTCTGGCGATGGAACACGGATCGCAGTCGGTTCTCCGGGTTTTGATGCTGGAGGAATGGACCGCGGACTCATTCGAGTGCTCGAATGGAAAAATGGCGCATGGGAGCAAGTAGGTAAGGATTTTTTAGGAGAAAAAGATGGGAGCCAGCTTGGGAGGTGTATGGTGCTATCTACCGATGGCAGCATCTTGGCGATTGGCGATCGACGTAATGCAGACAATGGAGCTAATGCTGGGCAGATTCTCATATACCAATGGTCTGGTACTGATTGGAAGCAGTTAGGAAAAGGAATAAAAGGCGAAAAAGAGGGGAGCGATTTTGGCGGGAATATTGATTTTACTTCAGAAAGTATGAAGCTGATAACATCAAGTCGGGAAGGAGCTGGAGCTACCGAAGATGGCCGCGCGCTAATTTTTGAGTGGAAGGACAATGATTGGTTACAGGTAGGGAAAACGATATTAAGCAAGGCTATCAAAGACGGCTCAGGTACTTCCGTTTCTATTTCTGCGGATGGTAATCGAGTAGCTTTTGGTGCGCCGCTATTTGACCTGAGCGATGCTCGCACGGGGCATGCACGTGTGTATGATTGGGATGAAACTGACTGGCTTCAATATGGCGCCGACTTCGTCGGTGATTCCTCGCTCGATGATTTCGGAGCATCGGTAGCACTTTCTGCCGATGGCCAAACGCTTGCTGTGGGAGCACCAGGAAATGACTTCACCGGCACAAATGCAGGGCAGGTAAAGGCATTTGACCTTCGCCAAAGCACAAGTATAGATGGCGCTAAAGCACTTTCGCCTATTTCGCTCTATCCAAATCCAACCAATGAACGCGTATATATATCAAGCTCACAAGCTGGTATTCAGACTATCATCATGTATGACCTACATGGTCGCCAGCTAGATATTGAACTTGATAAGCAATTTGCAAAATGGTCGGTGAGAAGCCAGTACAAAGGATTTGCCATACTTTTAATCCAAACTGAGGAAGGATTTTATCGAGAAAAGGTCCTGTTTGAATAGCTTATTTCTTACACAAAAAGGTCGTTTTGATATATATCCAATAATAATCCTTACCTTTGGCGCAAATATTAACCTAGTACTAAAATGGCCAAGAAAATTTACGTAGGGAACTTACCCTTCTCTGCTACTGAAGAAGATGTAACTGAAATGTTCGGTGAATACGGAACTGTTACTTCTGTTAATTTGATCACAGACCGCGAGACAGGAAGACCAAGAGGATTTGGTTTTGTGGAGATGGAAGATGGAGCTGACGAGGCAATCGAAGCATTGAACCAGTCAGACATGGGTGGACGTTCACTCAACATCAACGAGGCACGTCCTCGCGAAGAAAGAGGACCACGTAGAGACAACCGCGGTGGCGGTGGTGGATACGGTGGCGGTGGTGGCGGCGGCAATCGCTGGTAATCACTCAATCAACTGAACTCTGCACAAGCTCTGTGCTTGTGAATAACGCAATATAAAAAGGGAAACAGCTACCAAGCTGTTTCCCTTTTTCTTTGTTGGTGTCTAACTATGTAATAAAAAGGCCATGTACAAAAGACTGCTCTCGATTCTTCCTATCACAGTAGTATTGCTAGTATTTGCTGCATGCAAAAATGACGACACCCCGAAAGTGCCCGGAAATACGGTTTCGCTTGAGAGCCATTCAAAAACTCCTGTTTTCTTTGAAATCCGCCCTGAGTTTTCTGAAATAGAGATTTACAATCTCCTTTCTTCCGAAGATCAACTTACCGAGTCACCTGACTTCGTGTATGGCTCAATGGCAGACGGAGCCGGTTTGATACGAAGTGATGATAGTACATTTACCTTAATCAATAATATCGAAGCGGACTTCTCTATCGCTCGTATCACCTTCGATAAGACGTTTAAACCAGTGAAGGGTGAGCATATTCTGAATGCCAATGGTACTGCTTATACTGCCCAGTGTTCCGGAACCCTTATCACTCCTTCTGAGCATGGTTTTGGGCCTCTGTACCTCTCCGGCGGAGAGTGGGGGGGAGCCTCCAAAGGTGTTTTCGCTACAGACCCATTTCGCAGTGTAAATGAAGCTTCTATACCCAAAATGCTTACAGCCATGGGGCAGTGGTCTGTGGAGAACGCAGTACCTATTGGGAAAGACGCTTATGCTGATAAGACTGTCGTATTTATCGGCGATGATGACTCAGATGATAATGTGCCTTCAGGCCAGCTTGGTATGTATGTCGGCGATCGTGGTGATCTTGAAGGCGGTAAGCTTTATGGCCTGAAAGTCGCTGACGCAGGTATTATCTACGAAATGGACATGGAGGAAGGAAGCAGCTATAAGGCCGAGTGGGTGGAGCTGGAAGAACTAGAGAGAGCCTTACTGGATGCAGAGTGTAAGTCAAAAGGCGTGATGGGTTTTTCTCGTCTGGAAGATATCGACTGGCGTCGCGGCTCGGCCAGCAATCAGCGCGAAGTCTATATGGCCGTTACCGGCCGTAACAAAGACGGCCTTATAGGAAAAGGAACGCTCTATGGTCGAGTATATAAAATCGTATTAAACGAAAATGACCCAACAGGTATCGCTACAATCACCTGTGTGCTGGACGGTGACAAACTCAACGGGAAAGCCAGAGCGCTTTACAGCCCTGATAATATCCTTGTTACCGAGAACTATGCTTACATTCAGGAGGACCCGAACGGGTATTCATTCATGCCAGGCAAAGCGCATTATGCCTCCTTATACCAATACAATCTGAACACAGGCGAATTCAAAACAGTACTGAGCTGTGATCAAAGTGCAGCGACTACCCAAGGCTATGGTAATAGATCAAGCACTTGGGAAATCACGGGCATGATCGATGTTTCTGATATTATCAATGTCGACAATACCTACTTGATGATTACCCAAAATCATGGTTGGGTACCTGCTGATGGGTCTTCATTTACGGACCCTTTGGCTAACCCTGCTTCCAATGCGCGCAAGGAAGGATCGATGCTATATGTTGTAAAAGGGCTTCAGCGATAGTGGGAATTAATCTACTAATGAGTTTTTGTAAACCGGCAAGAAAATCTATCGCCTTTTGGCTGGGAACTCCTTTTCCTCTTCGGTGCCTTATTGGCTTAATTGTTCTGCTGGCAGCCTGCGGCTCGGACGCTAACCTCCAGGCGGATGTTAATTATACCGATGCCATGGAGCTGCGCTATGCGACTACGCTGGATAGCTGTATCGCATCGCTGGAATCCCTCGCTGATCCTCAGCATAAACCGCGTGCTAAAGCCTCACTCGCGAGGGCGAGAGCCTTTTTTAAGTACGCTGAACCGATACTTGCTTTTACAGATGAGGATAATTACAAAAGCCTCAATCAGTCCAACTTTATTAAAATTGAGGAGGAGGACGCTACGGATATAAAGATCAACATGCCCTGGGGTTTTCAGGTGCTGGAGGAACAGCTTTATTCCGACTCACTCGATTGGACTGCTATGTATGAAAATGCTCAGCTTACCCAAGGGCGATTGACCCTTATTCGAGCAAATGCTTCACTCAAGCATCTTAAGCCATACCATGTGTTATGGATAATTCAGAAAGCCTTTGCGCGGATTACATTAACCGGAATTTCAGGCTTTGATTCTCCCGTGTTAAACGCTTCATTGGAGGAAAGCGCGCTGGTATTAGAATCTTTACAATCCTATGTTGAAATATGTCAAGGTTTGTTTTCAGATAAGGCGCTGGCTGATGCCTGGCAATCACAGCTGCAAGCCGCAATTGATGTCCTCCGTGCAGGCGATTTTGATAGTTTCGACCGCTATCATTTTATACAAAATCATATCCACCCTCTCCTTAGACTTTGGAACAAAACCGTAACAGACTGGAACGTAAGCTTTCCCTTTGCGATGGCCCTCTCTAATGATGCAAGCTCGTTTTTTAGTGCCAATACTTTTAATACTGGCTTCTTTGCAGATCCACTTTCAGGAGCTTTAACGCTAGAAAAGGCAGCGTTGGGAAAACGACTGTTCAATGATGTGCAGCTCTCTGCTTCCCAAACCATGAGTTGTGCAACATGCCACAAAAAGGAGCTCGCTTTTACGGATGGTTTACAGCGTTCTAAAGGGCAAAATCGCAATAGCCCCAGCCTGACGTATGCCGGTTTCCAAAAACGCTTTTTTCATGATGGAAGGGCGGGAAGCCTGGAAGGGCAGATCGTCTCTGTAGTCAACAATGAAAACGAATTTCATAGTGATCTCAATAACCTCGTCAAGGCCGTTAAAAATGATCCTTCATATACCAATATCTTCGATAGCCTATATATGCGAGGCGTGACGGACTTATCCATCCGCAACGCCATCGCCAGCTATATCAGAACTTTGGCCCCGTTCAATTCACCATTTGATGAAAACATAAATGGAAAAGCGGCAAATTTGAAGGAGGAAGTGATTGCGGGTTTTAATGTATTTATGGGAAAAGCCGCCTGCGCGACCTGTCATTTTCCTCCCACATTCAATGGAACAGTTCCTCCGGATTTCTCCGAAAGTGAATTGGAAGTAATTGGCGTACCAATTATTCCTGATACTACTAGTGCAGAGATTGATTCTGACCTCGGTGCATGGAATTTATATAAAACGCCAGGTCGTGAGTATTTTTTCAAAATTCCAAGCCTTCGCAATGTTGCTCGCACTGCACCTTATATGCACAATGGCGTCTTTCATTCGCTGGAAGAGGTCGTTGATTTTTATAATCGGGGAGGAGGTCATGGGATCGGTATTCAACTAAAAAATCAGACGCTATCTCCTGATCCTCTCGGCCTCACCAGAGAGGAACAAGCTTCGCTTGTGGCTTTTATGAAGGCCCTTACAGATGGTGATTATTAGTGACGAAGGAACTAAGTCTTAAATCCCTAATCATGATTCTGCAATCTCATTTTCGAGACGTTCCTAAAAGCATGGCTTAAGTAGTTGGACAGATTAAATCTGGTGTCATCTCGAGGGTTAATACAGGCGATACCTGCAATATGTATTTTGATGACAAATACGTTCTTTCTATTGTTTCCGCCTTGCCGGAAAAGCTCCAGAGGAGCTTCAGGTTGGTAGATCATCATGGCCCCTCCATTTTTAGCTCCGGAGGAGCGGCCCATTCAGTGCCGCTCCTCCGGAGCTAAAACACAGGTGTGTTCGAGTTCTACCAACCTGGCGCTTCTCTGAAGCGCTGCTACCTTTGGCAGCAAGTTTTAAGAATTGGAAACACTTTTACCTAGCTGATAATCAACAAACTACAAAACTTGTCATAAGCAGCCGCGAAGCAGTTTACCCTGAGCTTGTCGAAGGGAGAGATCTTGACTTTTCGTCCATTTAAGTCATTAAAGTCAAGATTCCTCACGAGCCTGCCCTGAGCGACGCCGAATGGTTCGGAATGACAAAATAATTTTGAATGTGGGTTTTCTTTTGTCCACCTCCTTAGTAAGGTGCTCCATAAGATTTCCGCTATTCTTTTGACCTTAAGAGCCTCTAATCAGCACTGTTAACACATAAAAAAATGCGCTATTGCTTCTAGAGGAAGCAATAGCGCATTTTATATAAAATTACGTGACCGATCAACGGCCAGATTTAGTCTTAGTCATCGGAACGCTTACTGCGAGAAGGGCGACGACGCCTATTGCGATTTCCGCCCTGACCACCGCCTCCACCGCCGCCAGAACCATTGCGGTTGCGGCCACGACTATTTCTATTACTTTTATTACCACCTCTATTGTTTTGAGGCTTTACCAAAGGAACAGGTTCCGACGAGTCTCCCTCAAAAGGGTGATCTGCAATTACGGGAACTTGTGTTTTAATAAGCTTCTGAATGTCTTTCAAAAGTGGCCTTTCTTCTGTGCTACAGAATGAAACCGCTTCGCCGCTTGCGCTGGCTCGGCCCGTTCTTCCAATTCGGTGCACATAGGTCTCAGGCACATTAGGCAGATCAAAGTTGATCACCAGTTCAAGTTCTGAAACATCGATGCCTCGTGCTGCGATATCGGTCGCTACCAGCACACCACAATCGCCACTTTTGAATGCCTTTAGGGCTTTTTGGCGCTGCACCTGAGACTTGTTGCCGTGGATAGCGAGCGCTTTGATATTGCTCCTCTTGAGAACACGTATGAGCTTGTCTGCGCCATATTTGGTACGAGAAAAAACCAACGTAGAATAAGGCTGCTTTTCCTCAATCAAATGAACAAGGAGACTTGGCTTGTCTTTTTTCTCTACAAAATAAACCGACTGCTCTACACGCTCGGCAGTAGCCTGTTCAGGCTTAATCGTAACCTTCTCCGGGTCGCCAAGGATGTTATGCGAAAGCTTAACGATATCCGGTGGCATAGTAGCCGAGAAAAAGAGCGACTGGCGCTTCTGTGGCAGTTCTTTTACGATCTTACGGATATCATGTACAAAGCCCATATCGAGCATATGATCCGCCTCATCGAGTACAAAGTATTCGACATCGCGTAGCGAAATATAGCCCTGACCCATAAGGTCAAGGAGTCGTCCAGGAGTAGCGACGATAATGTCGACTCCGCGCTTCAGCGCTTTGCGCTGCGGGCCTTGATTTACACCACCAAAGATGACGGTGTTATAAATACCTGCATGCTTGGCGTAAGCGGTAAAGTTATCGGCTATCTGGATGGCGAGTTCACGGGTAGGGGTAACTACAAGTGCGCGA
Organism: Bacteroidia bacterium; assembly: GCA_045106685.1. Taxonomy (GTDB): domain Bacteria; phylum Bacteroidota; class Bacteroidia; order J057; family J057; genus JAUIGE01. The sequence continues at coordinate 24,893 of JBGCFB010000012.1, forward strand.
ACCTTACGAGGTCCACGGCTATCATGCTGGCTGTCATTATACAAATGCTGAATAATCGGAATTGCAAATGCAGCGGTCTTCCCCGTGCCTGTCTGAGCACAACCCAGTAGGTCTTTACCTTTAAGCAGAATGGGGATAGATTGCACTTGTATGGGAGTTGGATGAGTGTATCCTTTCACCTCAAGTGCTTTGAGGATTGGGGCCACAAGGCCCAGGTCATTAAATGTCATTGGCGGCAAAGATACGCCTTTTTTGGTATGAACGATAACAAGTATGGCTATTCGCTGTTGGCCCTCAGCTTTTGGCTTTTATGAAGTTCTTAGCGCATAAGGTCATTGCGAAAACTTCGCGGAGAGGTTCCGACGTGCTTTTTGAAGTATTTTATAAAATAAGAGTCATCCTCGAAGCCAAGTCGAAAGGCGATTTCGCCTACTTGCAATGAAGTGAACTTTAATAGACGTTTTGCTTCCAGCATTGTGCGTTCCACAATAAGCTGTGAGGGAGTCTTGTTAACGATACTTTTGGTAACGGTAGAAAGGGTTTTGGTTGAAATATTAAGTAAGGCTGCATATTCAGTTACCGAGAGGGTTTCTTTGAATCGCTCTTCTATAAGCGCCTGATAACGAACAAATTGCAGTACATATTGATTGTTGATTTCGAGCTTCTCATGTACGTTTGTCCGACTCACTCGCTCAAGGTTAATCAGTAATGATTTTAACAAAAAACGAACTGCATCTTCGTGCCCAAAACTGAATGATTTGGCACGCTCTTTCAGAATTAAATCTACATGGCTTTTTGTGATAGAGACAGTCTCATCATCGATGCTGTAGCAGGGCTTTTGCTGAATATTGAAGATGTTATATTTTAAAAACACATCCATATCGTCCTGCATAAAAAAGCTCTCGTTGAAATGAATCAGGTAACCTTGAGCATCGAGATTTTGGTCAAATGCATGAATCTGATCTTTATTAACAAAAAACACGGTGTTGGCGTGGATATCATAGGATGTGAAATCGACAAGATGACTTCCTCCCTGCTCAAAAAACCAAATGATTTGATAATAGCTATGGGAATGCGGGATGGCTGCTTTCTCGACATTTTTGTTCCGATAGGCATGCAAGTCATATACTTCAAACTGCATCTTTTCAGGATGCAGTTTGTGCAGATGATATTGCTCGATATGTTGTTTTTGACTCAAAATCGACCTTCATATTATTGTTTCAAACGGCCTTTGGTCACGCTGCTTGCTGCCACAAATCCCATCCTGACAGCACCGTCCATATAGCCGCCATGCACAGGTGAAATCTCCGTACCAGCAAAGATCAATTTACCGTTCATCGCAGGAGTTTGAAACACCGGGTTTCCATACTGAGGACTCATGTAAATTGACTTAATCGATTCACAGGAAGTATCCCGATCCTTTGTCCAATCCTTTTCCTCATAATACACATAATCCCTTATTCCTTCCCCAAGGTACTGCGCAAGATAATCCAGTATCCGGGTTTTGCGTTGCTCAGGACTGCGGTCGCGAAGTGCCTCGTTCACAAAGCCCATAAGCGCAAAGTATTCCTGCTTTACATCAGTATGATCATACAATTCTACCACTGGTCCGACCTGGCCGATCATCGTGCCTGAGAGGCCTTTTTCGCGCCAAAAAGGTGTCTTGAAACGCATGCCGATTTTAATCGCGTTACTCATCCAGGTATGTGTGGATTCCATCGCTGAGGTCAGCTCCGTAGCAAGCGGCGGCTCATACGTAATGCGCGTGGCGATGCGAGGTGGAATCGTGGTGATTACCTGCTGAGCATGATAATCGCCACGATTTGTTTTGACGATGATGCCATCGGTCCGTTCTTCGATTCCAGTGACGGTGACGTTCAGGTTGATGCATTCTTGCACGGGAGCTGCCAGCGTCTCGATCAGCCGCATAGAACCTCCCGCGATGCGGCTTGCCGCAGGACTATTGGGATCTGTTTCAAAAAAATGAGCGGGAGCCATCGTGCTATAAACAAGTACGCTTTTTCCTGCACGTGATTGGGGAAATTGTTTGACACCGAGTTCTTTCATCAGTGTGTCCAGCGCTTCATGATGATCATGGAACCATGTCGCTCCAAAGTCGATGTGCTCGACCGTATGGATTCGGCCACCGATTCTATCGCGGGATTCCAGGATGACAAAGTCTGTATCACCAGCCTGCGCCAATGCATACGCTGCGCTGAGACCGGAAAGACCTGCTCCGATGATGATCGTATGGGGGTGTGGTATGCTCACGATTTAGATGAATTTTTGATTAACAATTCGCATGTAGTCGATGCCTGCAATACAACATCAGTTTGGAGCGAGGTTGTCTAACGAATAAATTTAAACCGTTTTTGTAAAAAAATGTCATTCCGAATCGCGTAGCTGATGAGGAATCTTGACTTTATCGATCTATTGGCTGAAAGTCAAGATCTTTCGCCAGCTCCGCGGCTCAAGATGACAACCCTTTTGGGTTTCGTTATGCAACTTCAGCAATAAAAAAATTCTTACACAAACATATCAGAAGGCTTTTTTGAAAGATGGTCTAAAAAAGAGAAAAAATGGTACTTATGCGAAAGTGAGAAAATAACTGCCCCGGTAAACAAAACGCTTACCTTTGAAAGCGCGATAGCAAATCGACGGATCCTGAGACACACAGAGACTCACAAAAAACCTGATGCAAACACACCGAATCATAGCTGCATTTGATCTCGATGGGACCCTCACCCACCGCGATACTATGGTGGCTTTTATTCAATATGTTGTAGGTAAACGAAAATGGTTTTGGGGCTTGTTGATGCAGTTGCCGATGATCATTGGCTGGAAAGTTTTTGGGATATTGAGTCGTACCAAAGCCAAAGGGCGGTTTTTGCACTATTATTTTGGAAAAATACCTAAGTCTGATTTAGAAAAACGGGCCAAGGCCTTTGTTCAAAGTCATAAGGATATTTTCAAAGAAGATGCGCTGGCGCGTTTGCAGTGGCATAAAAACCAGGGCCATACCTGTGTGATTGTTTCAGCATCTGTGGATATCTGGGTGGCTCCTTTGGCGAAAGCATTAGGTCTTCCGTACCTATCGAGCAAAGCGCATTTTAATGGGGAGAAGTGTGTAGGGCTGGATGGAGCGAACTGCCGGGGGCAGGAGAAAGTCAATCGCCTAAAGGCTTTTATTGGAGAGCAACCACTCGACAAAACCTACGCCTACGGCGATACCGCCGGCGACCGGGAGCTTATCGCATGGGCAGATGAAGGTATCTGGGCGAATAAGCCGCTTCCCCGTTGGGAATAAGCTCCTTGCAATGCGCATGAAAGTTTTCCAGCAAGCTGTCACGCACGACTACAATCACATCAGCCTGAAGGCTGCCTTCCAGTGCCTTTGTCAACAGGAAATCGCTTGATGCCGCAAGGCCTTGGCCTTTTGCCTCCAGCTTTCCCCATTCATCGATGACGATGGTTGTCGCATTACTATTGGCAGCTTCTTCCAGAATGGCATTTGCCTGTTCAAAAGCTTTTTGCAAAAAACGAAACCGCCCAATTTCCAGTACCTCCGAAACGTCTTCTGTATTTGCATTAATTTCAAAAGGGAAGAAAAGGCCTTTATTAATATCATACATTCGCCGCAATCCGTCTTCTCCGTCAGGCGTCAAAATGCCGGCAACTTCTTGCCGGGCTTCCAGCCAGGTGTGCAGACGAGTCGTCTTCCCTGTGCGAATGGGGCCTGTTAGGATATAGATCATGGGTTATTTTTTGGTACAAATAAAGCTAAATACCAACAGCCAACAGCCAAGCGCAATCCTCATCATCCATTGTCAATTTTTAATTATCCATTCAATTAGTGCAACCTTGAGCAAAATCCGCCTGTCTTTTCATCACTAACTTCTTAATAATATACAAGATGCGGAAGATTTTACTTATCACCACAGCTGTTTTGCTCGCGCTGCCAATGTTTGCCCAGCGGAGCCAGAAACAGGTAACCCTTACCATTACGCGCACCATCAATGGCGTAACGACAAACTCAGATACTTCTTTTTATGTAAATGATCCTTCGGAAGTAGAAGGGATTCTGGAGCGTATGGGGATCGATGAGCCACGCGAAAACCAGACGCTTGAGAAGCGCATTGTTATTCGTGATATCGAGGAGGAAGGCCAGACATATACCTATGAGCGCGATGCGCCACATCCTATGATCGGCGTGTATCTACAGGATTTTCATGATGATAATGAAAATAAAAAAGGCGTTTACGTAACCGGCATTACAGGCGGAAGCGGCGCTCAGGATGCCAATATGCAAAAGGGTGATATCATTCTAAGCATTGAAGGAACCGAAGTAAACAGCTCCGACGACATCGGCGATGTAAAGCAAGGCTATAAGGTTGGCGATAGGATCGATATCGTATTCGTACGTGACGGCCAGCGACAGTCTGCCAATGTGCAGCTAAAAGGAAAAGCATCGTATTCCAATAAGGCAAAAGCCAAAGGTGCAATGGTGACCCGCAAAGAAAGCAAGCCTTTCCTCGGGGTAGTACCTCACACCGTAGATCGCGATATCGTGCGTGAAAACAATCTCGGTGGCGCAGCGACACGTGGTATATTCCTTTCTGAAATCGTTGAAAACAGTGCTGCCGAGCGTGCAGGACTTGAGGAAGGCGACGTCATTGTAGAGATCAATGGTGAAGAGGTTGAAGGCAGCAACGACCTGGGAACTGCGATCCGCAAAGCACATGAGGAACTCAATGACGAAATGCTCATCACGTATATCCGCGATGGTCGTCGTCGTACAGATCGCGCTACGCTTGGTTCTAAGACTTACTCAAAGAAAGTATGGGTGTCTGGTGACAAGATTGATAAGCAAAAGGTCGAAGAAAAGCGTGCCTATCTTGGTGTGTACCTGGAGACGAATAGCGATGGTGGTGTAACCGTAACACGCCCAACAGCAGGCGGCGCGGCTGCAAACGCTGGCATCGAGGCCAACGATGTGATTGTCAGCATTGATGGTGATGAAACACAAAATTACAATGCACTTGTGAAAGTCCTTCGTGCCAAAAAGCCTGGCCAGCGCGTACGCATGGCATATCGTCGTGATGGCAACCGCAAGTCGACCATGGTAACCCTTGGTGAGAAAACGATTACGAAGTGGGTTGTAAAAGAAAAGGTAAAAAATCAGGCGATTGATATCGATGTGATTATCAACCAGTTTGAAGACAAGGCAGTCGCTGAAGCACTTGTAAAAGATATGGAGAACCCGACTCTGGATATGCCAGACTTTACGGTATTCCCTAATCCAAGCAATGGTGAGTTCACCCTGCGCTTTACACCTACAGAAGGTAGCCCAGTTCGCATCAAGATTTTTGATACGCAAGGTCGCGTGCTATACCAGGAGCAGCTTACTGACTTCCGTGGCATGTATGAAAAAGAGCTTGATATTTCTGATAATCCTGCCGGAATGTATTTTCTCCAGGTAACCCAGAATGGACAAGGAATGGCCAAGCAATTGACCGTTCAGAAGTAAGTTTCGCATACGCTAATGAAGGCCACGGCTCAATCTTTTTACGGATTGAGTCGTGGCTTTTTTTATGAGGAAAGGTGCTTGTTTCGGTGGCTTTCCCGATCTCGGGACTCAGCCACCGTCATAATAGAACCGTTCCCTGAGCGAAGCCAAAGGGAGCGGAGCCAAAGGGAGCGGAGCCGAAGGGAACAGTGCCAAAGGCACAATGCAAGGTGGCTTCGGCTCCGCTCAGCCACCACGAACCGTTCCCTGAGCGGAGCCGAAGGGAACAGTGCCAAAGGCACAATCTCAGGTGGCTTCGGCTCCGCTCAGCCACCACGA
>JBGCFB010000120.1:0-5967 GCA_045106685.1 Bacteroidia bacterium
GGTACGCCAGGGAGTTTTCATGGGTAATTTCGCACCCATTTTGATTCCATCAGGCCAAGCGACCAGCGAACAGTACATATTGAAATTTTCAGGATCAATATGTAGCGTCATGTCAGGGTAGTTGGTAAGATTGGCTTCGTGGAAACTCAGGTACAGCCCTTCCGTAGTGCGCATCGTAACAGGTGTGTTTACAGCAAGACTATCAGGGATATAGGTTTCGGCTGGATTAGTTTGATTTCTTTTTACAGAAGCATCAATTTCTGAAAGCTTGCTATACGTCTGAGTATGTTCAAAATTACTCCAATCCCCCGGAATCCACCAGCACGCATGGTCTCCAGTAAGGTTGAAGTTCGTTACCTCATTGTCAATTAGCAAACTGTCAGGCAGGCCTGGCTGGGCTGGTATTTCATAGCGGAACCCAATACCGTCATCGTATACACGGAACACAACAGTCATTTGAGCTTGACGGTCTACGCCTTCTTCCAGGTTCACCTTCAGCTCATTATATTGATTCCGCACATTAGTATCTTTTCCCAAGGCTGGTTTCCATCTTTCGTCTACTTTTCTAATTGAAGAAGAAACAGGAGAAAGGAAGTGGTCAAGGTTGTCTGTATTTTTGAAATAAAAGCCTAGAAAGGAGGTATCTATTACAGCGCTTCCTTTGTGACTAACTGTATAACCTGGGCGTCCAAATGATCCAATCAAAAAATCCACCTGTATATACTCATTGGGAGAGCTGACTTGCAGTGGCATGTTTTCCTCCACAACAGGTTTCTGGCAAGTGTTTCCCAGTAGAAATAAGCCCAAAATTACAGCCAGAAAATTGTACATATGTATGTGGTTTGTCGTCAAGACTTCAACGTGGTTTGAATTTAGGCGTATTTTTTTTGATTCAACAACCTTTATTCTTTTCAACACGTTTTTCCCGTCTATTAATGTTTAACTAATTAGTACAATGAACAAATTTCGATTTTTAGCCTTCATGCTCGTCCTCTTGGGAGCAATTAGCTCACTAACCGCTCAGGAATTCGAGACGGATTTTGCTACTGCCCAGAAACTCTCTAAGGAAACAGGCAAGCCTATTCTGATACTCTTTTCAGGCTCAGATTGGTGTCGCCCTTGCATTGCCTTGCATAATGCTGTTTTTGAAAACGATGCGTTTAAAGAGTATGCGACCGACAACGTAATTCTATATCACGCAGATTTTCCTCGTCGACCAGAAAATCAGCTACCAGCCGAGATCAAGTCGATCAATCAGAAACTTCAGAATAAATATCAGATAAGAGGTCTTCCCACAACTGTCGTTTTGAGCAGTGATGGTCAGATTCTTGGCAAAATGGTAGGAAATCCTTCCGGAACATATGAAGGCTACATGAAGGCCCTTAAAGGCTATTTAGCACGATAGCTATTTTTACGATTTGATACGTGAGCAGTCGAAAGGATTTATTCTTTTCGGCTGTTTTTTTATGACCTTACGCCTCGTCTCCACGCATTTTCGGCTTTTTCTACAGAATATAATTCCATAGGCTCAGTTTTTCCTTTCAATAGAAAGCTACCTTCCCTGAAGGGAACATACATCGGTGTGAGCTCCGTGTGTGTTAGGATATAATCTGAAATAAGGAAGTTGGTATTAAGCTCGTTACACTTCTGCTGAATCCGGGAAGTGGTATTAACTACGGTACCGTGAAAAGCTATTTCCTTTTTCATTGCTCCAACTTCAGTTACAATCATTTGGCCGCCATGCAACCCGCCTTTAAACTCTGGAAGAACGCCGTACTTTTCATGATAATACGTGGCACGTTCTTTAATCACCTCCATCATTCCTACAAAGCAGTGTAAAGGTCTGGCATTAGCTCTTTTTGATTTTGAGGTAGGCCAATACACGATGATTTCATCACCGACATATTGGTGAATATTCCCTTGAAACATGTATATCGGCTCAGAGAGATCCTCGATATAGTCCTTAAGAAATTCGCTATAATGATTGCTATTAAGAGAGTCTGCGATAGTCGTAGAGGCTTTCAGGTCAACAAACATTAAGATGTTTTCTTCCCAAGCCGGGTGTTCGTATTTACCAGTAAGAAAATACATCAATCGTCCTTTGCCCACATATCGTCCTATCTGAATTGCACTTATCGACAGTAAACTCACCAAGGCGAAAAAGCCAAATACCTGAAAGGTGTGACGTACATATCGCATCTCGTTCCCTTCAATCCAGCTAGCCTTATCTGACAGCAATAGTTCGATCCCCTGAAATACTGCGGCACCGACAGCAATCAAAAATGCGAATGCAAGGGTTTTGAGAAGGAGTGCCTTGGCAAATTGCATTTTCCACATGTTCTGCCTGAGGTAGAACTCATCGATTAGGCCAGCTACGAAACCAAAAGCACCTGCGCCAAAAAAACGTTCATCAAAGGGTAGTGAGAAGGCTTTTTCAGGAGAAACAAGCACCGCATGAGCCAAATAAAACACAAGCGCAAAGGCTTGAAACATCAAGCCATATTGGAGTGCTTTTTTGAAATGATATTGTTGGACAATTTTACTGGCTGCCATGGGGCCACAAAGGTACTCAAGTGCAATTAAAGTTCCGCAAAAACATCCATAGGTTTTGCATCTGGAGCACGTACAATACCCAGGTTATTGAGCGCTGTTATGACTGACTCAAGTGCTTTCGTAGGAATATCCATATCAAGGCTCCAGGAGGTATCAGCAAACCATTCGGCCGCATCCTCGACTTGCAAACCGTAGCGTTTTGCAATAATGGAAGCTGCCTTTGGATCATTCATAAGCTTTTGAGCTTGTTGCGAAACAACGTTCAAAAGCGTCTTGAGATCCTGATGATGATGCGCAAGGAATTTCTCCGGAGTGGCCGCCATAAAGCATGGCCACGGCGTTCGGGTCTCACCTATACGGCGAAATTCTCCTGCATCAACCAGGGGTTTGGTCATAAACTTTTCCCACAAAAAAAGGTCAGCTTCTCCTTTGGATAATGCTTCACGAGCACCTTCTATATTCCCTACTGGCACGAATTGTTCTTTCCGAATGTGAAGCCCTCGCTGGGCGGCATCTACGATAGCCATAAGGTGTGAGCCTGAGCCAAAGCGACTTATAGCATAGCGCTTTCCGGCCATTTGCTCCTCTGACAATACGGCGCTGTTGGCGCCTGTATGGATTCCCCAAATTAATGGAGAATCCACATAGGTTTTTATGATTCTGGAGGGGTTTCCATTAAGGATCGCAGCAGTAACGCCTTCGCTGAGCACGATAGCAACATCGAGTTCATCATTTTCGAGGGCTCGTGTCAATGCTCCGGTTCCTCCGGGGAAATCAATATATGTCACCTCTAGACCAGCATCGGAAAAAGCACCTGACTCCAGGCCCATATGCCATGGCAGGTTAAAGTGTTCAGGTACTCCTCCGACTCGTATCATAATATTTTAATTAGCTGATTTGATAATTTGGTGATTAGCTAATGAATACGGCTCACACAGAATTGGTTCTGCATATCATCAAATTAGCTAATCCTCAAATCAGCTAATTGACTCCTAGGTCCAACGCTCCTTAGGAAGGCGCTGTGTGCGTTCTTTCATCACAGCAATCACCTCCTCTTTGGACTCCCACATTCCATTCAAGTTGACAACTTTGTCTGCCAATCCTTCATAATCTTTTTTCATAACACGTAACCAAACACCCAGGAAATCGATTCCTTCGAAAATAAGCGCTCTATTGGATACATACTTATCAGCATTACGCGTCAAGTGATTTGGGTGCTCTGTCCAATGCATCGCTGGACGAAGGTGGTGGCTGATGTGATATCCATCATTCCAGCACTTGTGGTTGTATTTGTGATTGATGCAGGAAATGGAATTGGTATAAGAATTCCCTGGATCTTCAGGATCGATAAATGTGTGTTGGGCGAAATTTCCCATCATCGCAATCGTACGAAAGATCAAAAATGGAAGAATAAATACCATAAAAGTGGCGGGGAAATTGACAAAGCTCAAACCAATACACATTAGGACAAAGCTGATCTCACCTGATATTGCATTTCGGGCTAATTTCTTTCTATTCTTCTTTGTACTAAAGTACTGTATCAATTCAATGAGGCCGAATAAGAAGAATCGCCCTAAGTATACCCCGAAGCTTTTTAGGCTATCACGCTGGTAGAACATCGTTGAGCTTTTGTCTGTAGGCATGTTATTCTCAGGGTGGTGCATGCCGATGTGGTGTGAATAGTATGTCTCTGGAGTTTGGCCAAAAAATGGACCAACAAACCACGGCAGAAGATGATTAAGAAAGCTATACTCACTCTTGAACCATTTGCGGTGGCTTGTGCAGTGAAGCATAAGACCAAAAGGTCCTTTGAAAACCAAATTATTCAACACAAGATACACAGCCGCCACAGTCCACCAGATCCAATTAGGCAGACCAGGGACATACATCAGGATTCCAACAGGAATCATGAGGAGCATAATTTTTAGCGTCAAATGAATAAATGGAAGATCGCGCTCGTCGCGGATCAAACTAAGGAAGAAGCGATTTAAAGCTGATACTTCAGAAGGAGCTTCATACACGGGATCGTGTAAAGCAGAAAAAGCACGCATAAAGAGTTGTGTTGCAGTTACCTAAAAAATAAGCCCACGTCGGACGTACGGCGTGAGCTTGGAGCTGCAAATGTAGAGCTTTTCAGTTTTACTGACAAGTAGGTGAAAAGCATGCCTATAACCGAGGTCAAGGCATGCTTTAAATTTAGGGCTAAAGGGGTTGTTTCATGAGGTAACGGATGTCTTCCTCACCATGCTCAAAGGCATGTACAAGTGTCCAGCCGAGGCTGTTCATGTAGTTAAGAATATCAACGGGTGAGTTGAATCGCATTGGCTGCTTCTTATCATCACGGAGGATAAGTGATTGGCGCTGGGAGCGCATTCGGGGTGCGGGATTGCCATAGTCCAGCATTGCGCCGCAGACGCGGTTGCCAGATCCATTGCCGGGAGTCCAGGTAACGATGACTTTACAGTATCGTTCTGTCTGGTTTGGGTACGGTGCAGGTGGTTCCTGAGCGAGGGCTGCCAGGATAAAACCAATAAAAACTCCTAATAGGGTTGAAAGTCGCTTTAGTATCATGGTATTGTTCTTAAAAGGTTTCGCCAAAAGTAGGTGTTACCGCTTAAGCGTAATAGTTCCCATGAGCAAGTGTGTAGATCGGGCGAGCAAACGTGAAAAGACCACCTCAATAAATGAAATATTGAGGTGGCCTCTGAGAGAAAACCATTAGGATAAAGAACGTAGTGTGTCTTTTTGCTATGACCAGGAACCTTGGTCGAGCAAATTGCCCTGAGCATCATATTCTTTGTATGATCCTGATCCGTCTGTGTTCCAGGTCGAATCATAGGTCAATTGGGTTCCTTCATATACTTTCAGGTTACCACTCCCATCGGCATTCCAAGTAACCAATTGGCGACCATCATTGTCATAGTCTTTGAAGTCCATAGTGCCGCTGTTTTCGCCTGTGTTAGTCCAGATTAACTCGGTCGTTAGGGCGCCATTATTTTCCGGATCAAAAATCTTCATCCAACCTCCGCTGCCATCTTTGTTTTCGCATACCTCATACACGACTCCATCAGTGACATCCACGCCAGCGAAGCTTACTTTGACACAGTTTTGGCCATTTTGCTCTGACCACTTGTAGGTGATCGTATTCAATCCATTTGACCAAGACCAGCTATTATCAAGGCCAGTAACCGCATTGTCAGGTACGAGGAAAAAACCAGAATAACCCACAAAAACACCTTGAAGGGCATTTACATAACTGGATGTAATCAATGCATTTGGGTTGCTTGAACTGGACAGATTGCCGGTTACTGAGAAAGCCTGGCTCTGATTGACGAATGCGAGTGTAGGAGCTTCAGGCGTAACAGGTTCTTCTTTGCAACTTGAAAAAAGAAAAAGTGAGACTAAAAGGGCCAG
>JBGCFB010000121.1:0-4181 GCA_045106685.1 Bacteroidia bacterium
GCGACTGGTGTGGTCTCCTGGTGATGGAAATGGCCTGCAAACACACAGTATGCCTCCATTTACTGTCGGTGCGCTCAATTGCTGGGAAAACTGGATGCCATTGACGCGAACGGCGCTTTATGCGCAGGGAGTCGATCTACACATTGCGATATGGCCAGGCGGCATGCATAACACGCCTGATATCACACGGTTTATTGCTATGGAAGGGAGGAGTTTTGTGCTCTCTGTAAATGGCTTGCTGCGAAAATCAGATATTCCTGAGGGAACGCCTTTTCGAGAGGAAATGCTGAAAGCGGAAAACGAGTATTTCGGAAATGGCGGTAGCTGTGTCGCTGCGCCTGACGGAAGCTGGCTACTGGAACCTGTAGCTAAGAAAGAAGGGCTTTTTGTTGTTGAAATTGATCACGCATGGGTGCGTAGAGAGCGCCATAATTTTGACCCTACGGGTCATTATTCGCGCCCGGAGGTCCTTAGTTTACAGCTTGATTCTTCGAGGCAGCATATTTTGAAAAGGAAATAAGGCTACCATCAATAAATTTGCAGAACGCAAGTTTTGCTGTATTTTGCTTCCATGCGTTATTATTTCGTACTGATACTTTTTCTATTTGCCTGTACCAATTCTTCAGTTCCTGCAGAAGAAGCACAGGCTTCTACTTTTAAAGTACCTGCCGAACCACTCGTAGATGATGTGCTCATCAATTTATTGTTGGGAACCTGGGAGGCTCACTCGCTGTCGGTTACCATGCCGACCCACGGCAATTCTGACACTACCCGATTCCTCAACATCACACCTGAAAACTGGAATGAAATCACAGGCAGAATGCCCGTAAAAACCTACTTCATGGCCGACGGGCAGTATTATGCTGAGTACTATGACCTTGAAGGAAATCTGCTTAGTCGCCCGAAAGGCTACTGGCAAGTAGAAGGCTCAACACTCATGTATGATGAGCGTGAGCCTCAAGCCAATCGATTTTTTCAAGAAGTACGCCATCTGGAAAAAGATCTTTTTCAATTCAGTTTCAATATGGATTATGACGGCGACGGCGAGGCCGATGATAAAGCGGTCGGCGTGTCACGAAAGTTGAAATAGTACTTTTACTCAATCCCGTATTCATCAAATAAAAACTGAAAAGCGCGTTCCATCACCTTGTCATTACCTGCGGCAATATCCGCCTCGGTATTTGTAATTTGAATATCAGGCACCAATCCGATTCCGTCCAGCGAACTGCCATCAGGCAGTAAAAACTGCTGCATCGACATACTGTACACCCAGCCATTGGGCAGAAAGCGATCAGGACTCACATCCGAAAAATCGCCGGCAGTAGAATCGCCAATCTGCGTTACATGCGCGAATGATTTCATCTGTAATCCAAAGGTTTCCGCCGCACTTACAGCTGCCCGATTGGTAAGTAAGATAACCGGCTTTAGATATGGAGCATCGGCAGGCTTTGTGTACCATGGATAAGGCTCATCAAAATCGTTATGCTCAGGACCGTCGCGTGTTTCCACGGTCCAAACCAGCTTTTCGCCATCAGCAAAAGCGCCTGCAATTCGGTCCGAAAACTGGTCTCGACCTCCATCGTTATTGCGAATATCAACGATGATCGCATCCTTATCGAGATGCGCTGCGATAGCCTGATCGATGCGATCGGGATCGCTTTCATCCATGGCACTGAGGTAGATATAGCCGATATTTTTGCCACGCACATCCCCAAAACCAAACTCCAGTTCTTCAGGCACACCGTCGATATTCTGATAAGCATCTACATATTGTTGTGTGACCAAGTCAAGGCTAAATTGCTTTCTGGATAATTCGTCGAGCGTGTTTCCTGATATATGAAAACGGCTCAGTTCCGGAGCAATAAACGCTGTATGCGAGTCATCCAAATATTCAATCATTTCTGCGAAATAGGAAAATAACTCCAGGTCGGTCGTCTGGTCAGTCACCTTGGGCTGATAAACTTGATAGACGCTATCCCAATCCCAATCACGCGCTTCAAACAAGCCGTACCGTTTGTCAAAATCACCCCAAAATATTTCGAAATTGTTGACAGGATCATTGTTTTCGTCAGGGCCAAGGACAAGCTTTTCACATCCGAAAAGCAAGCTAATAAGAGAAAGGCTGAGGGCTATATTGATAAACTTTTTCATGGTGTTAGAATTTTTTAGAAATGCCGAAGGTGAACTGGTTGTGGAGGCTGACGAATTTTGCATCGCCGCTGGTGCTGAGGTAGCGCATGGTGTAGCCAAGGCTCACGTCATACTTGTCAGAAAGGCTGTGCATAAAGGTGGTGGCCCATTTAGGATTAAAAAAGCCGTTTAGAGATGTGAAATCACCTTTGGTAAGCCAGCGAAAAATGTGGTTTTCGTAGTTATCCTCGACCTCTTTGTCATAACCACTGTAAGGCGGTCTCACCAGCAGCGAAAGGAGCGGGACGGTAATCGCAGAACTGATATGCTGCCGATCGTTGAGGCGGTAATCACCGATAGCTTGCAGGCTCAGGCTGTGCGCAAACATATACGAAAAGGAGCGCTGACCATTCCAGTCGATATAGTGAATTTGGCTACTGAGTTCTCCTCCCAACCATAGATTTAATTTCGCTTCACCAATGCCGGTCTTTTTTAGCCAGGAAAATTCAAGTTGAGGGATAAGATAAAGCGGTTCAATACGATCGGACGAGCGCGTGATAAGCTTGTTGGCGTCCAGCCTCAGCGCGGTACGCCAGTAGGTTTGGTCATTTTGTTTTTGGAGAAAAAAGCCAACATGATAGCCAGGTGTGGTATAATTGAGCGGAGAAAAGTTGAGGTCTTTCAGGTAGCCCTGATTGATCCCGAGACTAAGTCCGTAAGCTCCTTTATGCTCAGGATTATTGAGGTGCTGAGCGTGGAGATTTTGCTGTTGCAATAGCAATAGCATAAGTGCAAGCGTCATAAAACGCTTTAGCATAAAAGACATCATTACTAATTATTGAAGGTTGAAATTGGGGATGTGGTTTGAACACAAAAGAAGTCCCTATATCACCTTCAAGCGTTCCATCGGAAGCCTTGGTCCTTATTTAAGATGCGTATTCTGGCTCGATGAGACGTTTTTTATAAAAAGATGGAGAAACGCCAGTTTCTTTTTTGAAAATGCGATTGAAGCTGGTTTTAGAATTGAAACCGCTATCAAAGGCCAATGCAAGCAGCGTAAATTGAGCGAAGGCCGGGTCGGCTATTTTTTCCTTGACTGCCTCCACACGATAATGATTCACCAGGTCGTAAAACGAAACTCCTGCATGTTGATTTAAAAAGGCTGAAAGCTTTTTGTCTGTCGTAGGAATCATCGCGGCGAGTGTTCCCAGGCTGAGTTCCTCATTTAAATATGCCTTCTCAATCTGGAGGATATGATCCAGCTTTTGCTGGAAGACCTCGACCTCATCCGGCTTGACAGGGTTGGCGACAGGCTTTGTTATGGTGTGTTTACCCGCTTCTTCTGGTTCTTCTTTTTTTAATAAAAAGTCTGGCAACAACATGCGTGATTGAGCGACGCCATAATACCCGATGTATACCGTAAGGACAATAAGCGCTGCTGTTGTAAGCCATCCTATCGGCCATGAGACCTCTTCCCATAGCCATTCATATATCGAGGTAGTGATGTCCAAACTCAGTACCATCATGATTCCAATAAGCATGCGCCTGATCCAGCTCACATCCAGGTGATCCAGGTTGGAATATGCGTCTTTTATACCGTCCTGATAGCGATGCAATAAGCGCAAGGAAACCATGCAATACCCAGCTAGAAACAATAGCTGTATCGAGATTACAAGATCACTGCTGTCGACTATCCCTATATATTCATGAAGCAGTTCTCTATTTCCCAGCGACCACATAAGCGGAAGCGTGACAATAAGGAGATAGAATAATGAGGGAAGAAAATGCCACCAATAACGCTTGAAAAACGATTGTTCTGGTTCAAAAAGAGAGCGAACATAGATCATCAGTAGCGGCCCGGCATAGAGGCTGACGTGATCGCTGGAAAGTAGACTTAGGATATACAGCCATCCTATCCGATGCAGGTCGGCGTATGATTCGATGATCACCCAGAGGATTCCCCAAAAAATAATCATCAGGACCTTTTTGGGAAGCTCTAAAGGTTTTGACTTCGCCAGGGCCCAGATAATGATCAGTACAATGACAAGTCC
>JBGCFB010000122.1:0-5726 GCA_045106685.1 Bacteroidia bacterium
TTCAAAAACGGTGTCGATGCAGTCTAGTTTCTGGAATGTGAATCGTAGACTTTGCCGCTTATCTTCCACTCCCCATCATGTTTGTATAGGACAAAAAAGTCGGTGAATCGCAGACCGCCCCAATTAAGAAACTCTACTTTGGCAGCAGCTGCAGGGCCTGAAATATCGATCCAGGCGATGTGCGATTGCAATTCGCTTGATGAACCACCTGCGCTCACCGCTTCCCCAAATTGGTCTGCATCCATATTCGCATATCCGCCATCGATGGAGCCTACAATATGCGCATGATCATAAAATGCCGAACGGCTCAATTTGCCGTCGCCGCTGGCAGCACTTTCGATGTAAGGCTGTAGCGCTTTTACAACTTCCTGATACTGAGTAAAACTTTGGGTGTCGCTTTGTTGATTATTCATCTTCTTTGTTGTTTTTGAATGGTTAGAATTGGAAGCTTGTTCCAGATTAGGTGCGTTTTGCGCGCTTATATTGTAGCTTATTAGTCCTATGAGTAAAGCCGCTGATGAGAAAAAGAGTACTTTTTTTATTTTCATATCTGCCTTTTTTTTAGTGTGTAGAATTCCATCAGAAAAATGGATTTTTCCTGTTTCAGATTGTGATGTCGAAATGTGTGGTTGTCTTTTCGCTCGTTGCGAGTAACAGTATTATTACGGTGTCAATTGTACCGGTATCGGCAGAAAAAGCTCAGTTTTATGGACAATTCGGTCAATATTGCTCACGTCCTAAAGCAGGGCGAATTAGTGCGAAGAGCGATAACTGGAAGGAGTAATTCCGACTTTCTTTTTAAAGAGTCGAGCAAAGTATAGTTGATCCTGAAAACCAGTTTCGTAGGCGACTTCACTAATAGGCAAGTCTGTCAAGCTGAGAAGCTCTTTCGCTTTCTCTATTCGCTTGCCAATAATATATTGGTTGGGACTATCCCCGAATTCCTTTTTGAACTCCCGCTTAAATGATGACAAACTGAGATTGCACAGTTGTGCTAGCTGTTCGAGTTTTAGATTGGAAAATAGATGTAAGGCAATCACCTCTTTTAACTGAACCGTTTGAGGAGCATAGGAGTCTGCAACCAGCTCCAGAATAGAATCGATATTCTTTGACTGAACCAATAACAGAATGAGCTCCTTAATTTTCAATCCTAATAAATCATCATTTACCAATGAAGGGTTTTGAAAATAAAACTCAAGCGAATCTATAAACCTGGCAATGACGTCGCTCGATGCTACCACTTGACTACGGTCAGCCGCCTTTTGCCGCTCGATGATTGTAGGTAACTCGCCGAGGTATAATTCCTTTAGCACTTCTGGATACAAATGGATCGCGATCACTTCTATTTCTTCATTTTCGGCATCGCGGATCAAATCCAGAAAGTGGCTTCCACATTTTAGTAATATCGCTTCCTGACTCTTTACCTGAACATTTTCCTGAGGAGAAAGCAGTCTGGGGCCTTGCTCTTTGAAATAGATAAAGCATTTACTATTTCTGAAAACAGCATCATATCGAAAGGGAGGCCGAATCCTTATTTTTTCAATAAGGACCTTGTCGCGGTATTTGAAATTGGTATGCGCTAAAATCATCGGCTGAAGACTTAATTCCAGGCTAGCACTTCCGAAACGGGAATATGATCGTCATAGCTGGTTCCATAGTATGCTTTACGAATATTTTGGTCCTGATCAATTAGAAAGTCGGCAGGAATAACGGGTTCTTCTACGATAGTTTTTAAACTAAAAAAGCCTCCAGTCATTGCTTTAAAAGTCTTTACAGGACTCAACAGTGACTTTAGCATGCCTAAATACGAAACTTCAACTCCATATTCCCCATAGATAGAAAAATCTCCATCGGGAATAATCGGAAATGGAGGGTTTTGTTTCCCGGCATACTTCATTACGTCCTGCTTCGAAGAAGCAAAAAGCGCCACTACTTTGATACCTTTTTTCTCCAATTCGTCATGGTTCCTAATCAAATCCTGCAAAGCCATATTGCAAAAAGGACAGGCAGCTTTTCGGAAGAAACTGAGCAAAAGCTTCTGGCCTTTATAATCGCTGAGCCTTATCGCATTCCCGTGTAGATCTGTTGCCTCAAAAGGGATAGCAGTACTTCCGGTTTTTATCTTTTTCATGATACTTATTTTGTAATGGTTATGTATACCGTTACAAAACTAAGGTTCGAGATACCTGGAAATATGGACAATCAGGCCAAGTTGATGGACGTTGAGTTTGTATTGATTTCAATTCTTGTAGCTTTTATAAATCAAGATTGTCCTTGATCATGCTGGCAATTTTTTCGGGGCGAGAGTAGTGTTAATAATGCTAAAAATCACTTTATCAGGAAATGCTCGCTCAAAAGCGGGTATTCTGTATAAGACTTCAACATTCAACAGACTTTTTCACACACGAGAAAAAATCATAATCGCCGTAAGCAGAAGCACTCCAAGAAGGTTAAATATCAATAGCTTTTTTTCTACATCCTTGATAAATCGAAATATCAGAATGCCGATTCCTACACACAATAAGGCGATAATCAGTCCGCCTAATTCATAGAAATAGGGCAGAGCCAACGATGGTATGATGAGGAATATTAATCCGACAAGAATGGCAATATTGATTTTATGCTCATGTTTTTCCCGATCTAAAAGACCAAAGCCGGATACAATAAAAAAGGGTAAAAACAACACGGCCGCCATAGGTATATAGAGCACCATCATACGGCCTTCCTTCAAGCCAGTCACAACTATGTAAAGGAATATAAGTGTGAAACCAACGAGTTGAAAGATGCTTAAAAATTTATTGAACTTTTTCATCCTTGCCTATGGTATTAATAGTCTTGCGAAGCTCAGGGTCCACTCCAGGAAACACCTTCGACACTGCCCAGCCCACGATCATCGCCAAGGCGAATGACGGCGCCAGCACATCCAGTTCCTTGAAGTAGTCGCCGATCCCTTCCATATTGGAGGCTACGAACTTGAAGAATATCACCGAGGCAAAGCCAGTAATCATCGAAGCGATGGCGCCCTTTTCAGAATAGCCTTTCCAAAATAATGAGAGAATAATGACGGGGCAAAAAGTGGCGGCGATTCCAGACCAGCCAAAGATCATGATCCAAAAAACCTGTCGGTCTGGATAGAGCTTGTACAATAAAAATGCAATCCCAAGTGCAGCTAAAGCCATCCCAAGCGTGACTAGCCGCGAGAATCCGGTCAGGTCTTCGTCTTTGAGGTCTGGTCTAAATATCTTTTGGTAAAAGTCGCGCGTCACGGCACTCGATGCCAGAATGAGCAAAGAGTCTATCGTGGACATAATCGCTGAAAGCACAATCGCGATAAAGATCGCTACCAGGATCGTGGGCAGGAATTCAGCGGTGAGCATGCTGAGCACATCTTCTCCGCCTGTACCTAAAATCGCTTCAGGATCTTGTCCTTCTGATGTGAAGTAAATCCTCGCGAGGATTCCGATCGTGACAGCCGCAGCGTCTGTTAGCAGTGTAAATAGCAGGGCAACCCATTTTCCTTTATCAATCTCCTTTTCATCGCTGATCGACATAAAACGCACATATACCTGAGGTGATCCCAGAAAGCCTAAGCCGATCATGGAGAAACCAAGAATAGTAAATATGTTCATCCAGACATCATCGCTGCGGCCCATAATCTGGGTGAGCGTAGGGTCGATAGCATTGAGTCCTGCGGTGATGCCAGCGCCATGATCCATGTTGAACCATACGACGATCGGCAGTAAAACCAGACCGAAAAACATCAATACTCCCTGGAACATATCGGACCAGACCGCAGCGACAAAGCCGCCGATGAAGATGTAGGCCAACACGATTCCAAAGCCTGCCAGCGCACCGATTTCGTATTGGATGCCGAGCATGGACTCGAAAGCGATGCCTGTCACATCCATTTGGGACGCGACATAGATCACGACGAATACCACGAGTACCGAGGCCGCGATAATGCGCAGCGTATTGGTGGAGGATTTGAAATGACTTTGGAGGTAATCCGGGATGGTAATGGCGTTGTACTCGTCAGATCGCCTTTTGAATAGCTTGGCCATGAATTGCCAGGAGATGAATACGCCGAGTAACTCGCCCACCACGACCCAGTATGCCGAATAGCCAGCCATGGCTCCCATTCCCGTCAGTCCTATCAGGAGCCAGCCGGATTCGCCCGTAGCACGAGCAGAAAAAGCGACAGCCCAAAAGCCCATCTTTTTTCCTCCGACATAATAGTCGCTCATACTGTTGACTCGCCGGGAGGCCAGTATTCCAATCAAAAATAAGAGCCCAACATAAATTCCCAGGACGACGAGTTTGATAAGCATTGGACTAATATAGGATTATTAATCCATGAGCTCATTTTTGTAAAAAAAGAATGAGACTCACAGGGAAGTAAGTCTCATTGGATAGGGATAATGATAGGAAAGGGAATATAAATCTTTAACTCAAGTGAGATGAGCGATTGTTATTAATTGGTTTCACAAAGGAATGCGGTATTGCCGTGGAAAGCAATACCGCATTGATGGTATATTTTCGAAAGTAGAAAGTGCATAATAGAAAGTATAAAATTTAAAACTTTCTATTATGCACGTTTTACTTTTAGAAGGCTACGCCCATTGTCAGGTTGAAGTTCGAATTGATACGACCGAGTGGACGGAATGAACCTTGTGTTACCGCTTCGGCAGTAGCTGAACGGAATGATTCATACTTGGCATCATACTCCACTCCGAAACGGAGGAACTTAAGCACTTTGATATTGGCACCGATCACGCCACCAATACCTGTCGAGAATGGACTGGAAGGGTCTGCTGAGGGGCCTTCTTCACCAATAAAGGTCAATGGAATGTATAGTCCAGGGTAGATATCGATAAAGCTACTTTTAGTTGGGTGCCATTCGATTCCGGCCATGAACTTCATGTCACGACGCTTTGCATCAAAATCGGTAGAAAGTCCTTCAGAGAAAGAGTACTTCAGGTTTTCGATTCCTGCACCTACACGAAACGCAAAGTTGGATTCTGTATAGTAGCGTAGGTTGAGGCTTATGTTTGAGCTTCCTTCCAGGTTGATAAATGAGGAATTGTTTCCATTTATCTGATTGGAAGTTACAGGGTTAGCGTTCAGTGTAAGTCCTATGCGCTGAGCTTGAAGGCCGGAGGCCATAAAAGTCATAAAAGTCATAAATGCAAAAGCAAGCGCAAAGCTTAATAGTTTGGAAGAGATAGCTAGGTTTTTCATGTTCTTGGCAGGTTGATGTTGGTTTGAAATGGACGTTTTCATGGATGCTGTATTTACGGGGTTGTGTAAATACTTACGCAAAGAAGCGTCCTGTAGCGCCAAACATGCCACTTAAGATGAACAAGCGTGTGTCAATGGATTCCGAACGTGAATAATGTCGGAGTGAATAGGAACGTATAATCGATATATCCCGGCGGATACTTGATATAGCAGGGCGAATAGTAGAGAAAAGGCATGCCTTTTCTCTACAGCACCTGCGATTTCCTGCCTATTTCTCCAATCTGCAATAGTCATTCTGCAATCTGAAATACGTTTTATTGGATTGCAGATTGGAAAGGGTGTAGTAGAGACGCAAGATCTTGCGTCTCTACTGCACGCTTTCCAATCTGGAAGCCAATAAAACGTATTGCAGATTGCAGAATGACTATTGCAGATTGGAGAACTAGGCAAGAAATAGCGGGTGATGTAGCGAAAAGGCATGCCATTTC
>JBGCFB010000123.1:0-6622 GCA_045106685.1 Bacteroidia bacterium
TTATACTCATCATCTGCTTATTTCCTCTTTTTCTAACGGCACAAAAAGTAAGGCAGACCAAGCAGGTCAACCCTTATGCTCTTTATGTTAAAGGAGGAGGATTTGAAGGAGTTATTTTTGATGGGTCACAGGAAGAATCATGGTCTCACTATGCTACATATGGAGACAGCCTTTTTACTCCTACCCTTGAAGAAGTCGAGATTGGAGAAAAGGTTCTCCGAAAACAGCTACAAGAGGCAAATCAAAGACTAGATTGCCAAAAAAAGAGACAAGGACCTGCTATCCATAAAAAGCTCAAAAAATATGGGCGCCAATATTATGGTTCTATCTCAGAAAAAGGGGAGCGATTACTTCATATAAATTGCTTCTGGAAAGCAGATGGGCGCTATGAAGAAAGGTGGCTAAAAGGACTTATTCTAATCAAAGATGGATGTAGTTATTATTGGCGCGTGACCATTAATCTCAAGACCCAAAAAATAACTTCCCTTTGGGTAAATGGGAAAGCATAAGTATCAGAAATTTTCAATTGTTAATTTTCCATTTTCAATTCCCATGACCTCCCTCCGCACCGCGATCCAATCCGACCTCAAAGGTCTCAAGGACCTTTTTCTAAAAAGCATCCAGCAAGCCTGCAAAAATGACTATAGTCCTGCCGAAATCGCGGTTTGGACGGCGACAGCGCATAATCAGGAACGCTGGCAAACGATGCTGGAGACACAGTATGTGCTTGTCGCGGAGATCGACGGTCGACTGGCCGGATTCGGCACATTGAAAGGAAGTGATTACCTCGACTTTATGTATGTCCATCCGGACTTTCTGCGGCGAGGTGTTGCGGGAAAATTGCTTCAAGCACTTGAGGAGAAAGCGCATATGCGAGGCTCTACTATCCTCGTCTCAGATATCAGTATTACAGCGCGTCCTTTCTTTGAAAAAAGTGGTTTCGTTGTTTTGAGAAAAAATCACAACGAACGTGATGGTGAGGTGCTGGTGAATTTTAGGATGGAGAAGAAGCTTTCCGATAAACCGAGGAAAGGTTAGGATAAAGCTTTTCAAAAAATGCATACCAACGGGGACGACAAGCTTCTAATTGATGACGTGGTTGAAGATGACCAGTTCGAGGCTTTTTAATATCTACTTAATCTCATTCAAAACCACATCCTGCCCAGGATGTAACAAGGTATCAGCAAATGCTGTCACAGGATGCTTCTCTGT
Source organism: Bacteroidia bacterium (assembly GCA_045106685.1). Classification (GTDB taxonomy): domain Bacteria; phylum Bacteroidota; class Bacteroidia; order J057; family J057; genus JAUIGE01. Next base: position 1,213 of record JBGCFB010000123.1, read on the forward strand.
CGCAGGCTTCTGTGGATTGCGTGAGATAAGCACGACCAGGCTCGCCATGGCGACCAAACTGAATAGTATAATAATCAACTTTTTCATGCGGGGCGTATTTTTTAATACACCACAAACATATAACTGTATTTATTATTGTCCAAATATTTTGAATAAAAATGTATACAAAATACTACATTTTATTTTCCACTATACTGGTCAATTGCTTTACGCACACTGCCATATTTGTTCAATAGTGCCTCCGCAACGTCGTTTTCAGCCCCTGTAGCTTCCTGAATCATGCGTATTCCTCGCTCGACAAGTTTATCGTTTGAAAGCTGCATATCGACCATGCGATTGCCACGCACATGCCCAAGCCTGATCATCACAGCGGTTGAAAGCATATTGAGAATGAGCTTCTGCGCGGTGCCTGCTTTCATGCGCGTGCTACCTGTAACAAACTCAGGCCCCACCACGGCAACCATCGGATAGTCGACTGCCTGACTCAGCGGCGAACCAGCATTGCATGTGATGCATCCAGTAATGACATTATGGGCCTTACAGGCCTTTATGGCGCCCATTACATACGGCGTACTGCCGCTCGCAGCAATGCCGATCACAGCATCGCGCTCGCTCACATCATGCGCTTGTAAGTCTTTCCAGCCTTGCATGGGATCGTCTTCAGCAAACTCCTGCGCCTTGCGAATAGCGGCATCGCCGCCGGCGATCAGCCCCACTACCCTACCGTGATCCACTCCAAATGTTGGTGGACATTCCGAGGCATCCACGACGCCCAGCCTCCCGCTTGTGCCGCTCCCCAAATAAAACAGACGCCCTCCGGCGTCCATCTTTTCATACACTGCCTCTACCGCTCGCTCTATATCAGGCAGAATTCCAGCGATCACCTGAGGCACAGTCATGTCTTCCTGATTCATACTCGCTAGCAAATCTGCCGTCGTCATATGCTCCAGATTGTCGTAATGGGATGGTTGTTCGGTTGTTTTCATTGTATAAACACTGATTTCGCGAGTAACGCTGATCGTATTGTTCACTTTTTGAACACTGATTTCGCGAGTAACGCGGATTCTATTGTTCACTTTTTGAACACTGATTTCACGGATGGCGCAGATTTTTATTCTATCATTTACTCATCCTATCATTCAACATTTTCAGCTGCCAAGTCGAGTAGAAACGCATACTCAAGCGCGATTTCCTTAAGGGCAGAAAAGCGGCCGCTTGCGCCGCCGTGGCCTGCATCCATATTGGTATGGAGATACAGGCGGTTATTACCCGTTTTGATATCGCGAAGCTTGGCGACCCACTTTGCAGGCTCCCAATACTGAACCTGCGAATCGTGCAGACCAGTAGTCACGAGCATATGCGGATAGTCTTTCGCTTCTATATTATCGTATGGCGAATAGCTCAGAATGTAATCGTAGTTAACTTTTTCGTTGGGATTGCCCCATTCGTCATACTCACCCGTGGTGAGCGGAATGGTTTCATCCAGCATAGTCGTAATTACATCCACAAATGGAACAGCAGCCGCAACACCGTGCCAGAGGTCTGGACGCATATTGATAATCGCTCCCATCAACAGGCCACCAGCACTTCCCCCCATCGCGTAGAGCTTATCGGGATTGGCTTGCTTGACGTTGATCAAATGTTCGCCACAGGCGATGAAGTCCGTGAAGGTATTTTTCTTTTTAAGCTGACGGCCATTTTCATACCAACTGCGTCCCATATCTTCTCCACCGCGAATATGTCCGATCGCAAAGATGAAACCGCGATCCAGCAGGCTCAATCTACTACTACTAAAGTACGGGTCCATGCTGTAGCCATATGAACCATATCCATATAGCAAGGTGGGAGCAGAACCATCCACCGGAGTATTCACATGGCGCACTACCGAAATAGGCACCTGCACGCCATCAGGCGCGGTTGCCCACAGGCGGTCGGCCACATAATTCTTCACATCAAATCCACCGAGCACTTCTTGCTGCTTGCGCAAATGATTCACGCCAGTCGCGAGTTCATATTCATAAACAGAAGCTGGCGTCGTCATCGATGTATAACTATAGCGAAGCTGGGAGCCCTCAAAGTCAGGATTCAGACCGAGGGAGATGGTATAGACCTTTTCTTTGATGGGGACAAAGAGGTCGCGGCCGTCATTGAACTTCAGGCGAATGTGGGTAAGACCGTCACGACGTTCCTCTATAGCGAGGTAGTCGCGAAAGATTTCCATATCCTCAAGGAGCGTATTCTCGCGATGCGCGATTACCGTTTCCCAAGTTGCTTCAGCAGTATTGCTTTCTGCGCAGCGCATCAATTTAAAATTGGTGGCGTCGCGGTTACTGCGAATGTAGAAATAGCCGCCGGCATGGTCGATTCCATATTCATGACCGCGCTCACGCGCAAGGAACACCTTCCATTCTCCGCCAGGATTATCCGCTTTTAGGTATCGAACCTCATTTGCCAAGGTGCTTGCGCTTTGGATAAGCAAGTATTCGTCTGATTTGGTACGGGTAACAAAGCAGCGATAGGTTTCGTCTTTTTCCTCAAATACCAACTCATCGTCTTTTGTATCGGTTCCCAAGACGTGCTTCCAAATTTGATAACTGCGAAGGGTTTCAGGATGGCGTTTGCTATAAAAAAGGGTTTTACCATCAGCCGCCCACTCGGCGTTTCCAGTCATATCCGGAATGCGATCCGCCAGTTCTTCGCCTGTTTCCAGGTCTTTTACCCGAAGCTCATATATTCTTCTTCCTACCACATCTAGTCCGTACGCGAGCAATTTCCCATCCAGCGAAACGGTATATGGCCCCACAACCTGACAATAGCTCTGACCTTCGGCGAGGACGTTTACATTCACCATTGGCTCTTCCTCAGCCTCCATATCGCCCTTGCGGCGACAATAGATCGGATACTCCTTGCCCGTTTCGTAGCGACTATAATACCAGTAGCCACGATACTTGAATGGAACGGAGCTATCATCTTGCTTGATGCGGCCTTTTAACTCTTCAAAAAGCTCCTCTTGCAAGGCATCTGTATGTGCCATTTCTTTCTTTACAAAAGCATTTTCTGCTTCGAGATAGGCGATAACTTCCGGGTCTTCACGCTGATTCAACCAGTAGTATGGATCGTTGCGTTCGTGACCGTGTTTCTCGAGTTTATGGGGGCGTTTTTGCGCGATTGGAGGCATATTTTCAGAATGGATTGAAGAATTGTTGGATTGAGGGCTTGAAGAAGCGTCACCTTGACAACCTGCAACAAGCAAGACAAACAATGGGACTAGAATGAAGAAAAAACGTTTCATACGAGGGGCGCACGATTAGAAATGCCTCTCAAAGATAGGGCTTGCATTTAGCCTTGCGAAATATGGATATCCTTGTCGTGTAAATGTTTTTGCAAAAAAGCGGAAACACGCTTGATATCGGCCTTATTGAGGTTAAGGCCAGTATACTTTTCCAATAAGCGATCCTCTGTGAGAAATCTAATAGCGCCTTCTGTAACTTCGGTTCGCTGGATCGTGCCCGGTATCATCGTCGTTTTATTTCCTAATGTGATAGCATCTTTTTCCACACGAATAGAACCGCCCGGCCCTTTTGTAAAACCTCTCAAAATAAGAAGCACTCCTAGCACCAATAAAAGCCCCTGATTAAGGCCAAACGTTTTCCAAAGCCACCCCAAAACTCCCACTAAAAGAATAAGCGCAAAGCCGAGGAAGATAAAGGTAACTTGATTGAATTGGTCATGGCTCGTTGGGATTCTAATGAGATTGGGGGAAGGATTATTCCGGTCTTTTATAGACGATAGTACTGCCCATCCTAAGCCCAGTACCCATAGTAAAAATATTCCCGTGGCCACAAAAGGAGGGACACCTATAATTGCCACGATAAATACCGTCACTGCGACGGCTATTCCGACACGAATGGTTTCACGATAATTCTGAGATTCGGTAGACATGGGCGGGAGGATTGTTTTGTGAAATGGTGCCCAAAAGTTAATCATTTTATCATGGACAGAATCATTGTATCTTGAATTTAAATTCCCGTTGGTAGAGACGCGTTTTAACGCATCTCAGGCCCTGGAAAACGCGATGAATTAACCCCAGCCGCGTTGGCCCTTATTGAGAGACGCGATGAATCGCGTTCCTACAAAATCTCCCCAAATCCATGAAAAAAGGACTGAGTATTCTTCTGCTAATTATTTGCACGAAAGCGGTTTTTGCGACGGCTCAAGTACCAGACATTTTGATCATTGATCAAGACACACACGCGATATTCAGCGATCCCCTTGAAACCTATTTAAACCAGCAAAAAAACAGAATCACTCTTAATCTAAACCCCATCACAAGTACCGCCTGCTGGCGAGGCTATCAAGCAGTATGGAGGCTACGGAACGACAGCCTTTTTTTAATCCGAATAATGCCTTGTCTTGCCTCAAAAGGCGACAAAAGTAAGGATGCAGACTTAGCACAAATGTTTGGAGAAGACTATAGAAACAGCCAAGTCTTCGCAAAATGGGCCAGCCTCACACTTCAACTCCCAGAAGGCGAATTAGTAGAATATATCCATCTGGGATATGGGTCTATTTATGAACGAGACAGAAAACTATTATTCAAAAAGGGCGTCCTTCATGGGGACACGACCTATTATAATTTACCTAACGGGTTTTCTCCCTACAGGAGAAATAACGAGCTCCTTACAGCTTTTCTCCAAAGTCAAATAAACTGGAATGCCATGCCTGATATCCCTTCCGATGGAAGAAAATCAGTACAGGCAGTTATTTACCCAAATGAGAAAGGGAAAATTGACAGCGTAGCGCTAAGGAAGGGAATTGGTGCAATATTTAACAAAGAGGCTTTTCGGGTACTTAGGCTGATACCAAAATGGGAAGTCGTGTATCAAAAAGGCAAACCAGGAAAGAAAGCACCTTACTTGGTTAACGTTTCATTTGAAAAGAAAAGACGAGAAAAACATTTTATCCCGACTATACCTATCCCACCTTTTCACAGTGCCAAAATCTATACACGAAATCAGCATATCAAACAGTTCCTTCACAAGTCAGATAGTCTTTCAAATGCAGCCGACACTCTAATGAAGAATGGAAGAGAAAACAAGGCCTTTGACATGATAGAACACAGCAGTAAATTAGCCCAAAGAGCCTACTATGACAGGTTTTCGACGATCATCCAAGGCGATAAAATTGAACGGCATGCAGTTGAAGTTTCGCATCTTTCAGATATTCAAATCAACAAGCTAAAAACTATCTTAGGTCCTTGGCCAAGCCCAGCGGAGAAGACTCCTTCCACAGCTTGCATTCCTACCTTCCGAGATGCTATTGTGTTTTTTGACAAAAAGGGAAATATCGTTGGCTCGATTGATCTCTGCTTTGAATGCGACATCATCTGGGTGGATCAAAGGAAATCGCA
>JBGCFB010000124.1:0-3963 GCA_045106685.1 Bacteroidia bacterium
CATCTTCGACGCGAGGTCGATGCTCTGGCCTGGGCAAAAAGAAACTGCAATTGCGGGCGGAGCCGGAGAGGCTATCGACACTTCAACCTTCGTGGCAGCGCCTGCGCAACCAGCGTTTTGTTGCGCCACCCAATAGCTAAATGTGCCAGGGTTAGCAGTATTCACAGTAGGTCTTGATGCAAGTATTCTTCCTGCGCGTCCGTTATTATCGTCATACCAGACTAGCGTCGCCGGAGCCTTATAGGCAGTATTTTTCTTTACTTCTGTATCAAGGTTAGGTGCTGTGCCATTAAGCGCAACATCAAGCTTGATTTTCCCGCAACCCGTGCAGCCTTGTTCGGCGAGTTTGATCCCAGGATTAACCGTAAGGGTGATGTCCACAATATCTCCTGTTAATCCGCCAGCGCTTACTGGGAGGACGGAGTAGACTACCTTTCGTGGAATTTTCCAATTATTGGTCCAGGTATCGCCAGCGATGGCATTAGCAGTTTTATTATTCCCGACTTGTGCGTTACCATTACCTGCCTTTAGGCCTTTTTGGGGCGTGATCGATACGATCTCAAAGTGGCTGGCAGCAGGCGAGCCGCCATCAAGTGTGAAGGTGATACCAGAGGCCGTTCCGGCGCACACACTTGTGCTTAGATTGGATGCCAGTATGGGTTTCGTAGGTATGGTAAATTCGACGAAAGCAGCTTCTATATCCCTTCCTATTATACCTTTAAGATAATATGACTTCACTACTCCTGTCGCAGTATCAATATTGTAAATGAATTCACCTAAACCTGTAGCTCCATAGAATCGACCATTACTTGCCTCGATGATATCGCCTGCGAGAAAAGCTCCAGTTACTGTGTTTGGAGTGCTAGGATCACGATCAAAATTTCCCACGGTAGTCAAGGTATTGGTGGAAGGAGTAAATGAAAAAACTGACCCCTCGTTGGTCCCCCCTCGCCATGTTTTCCCATACACGATTCCTTGTGCATCTATTAGCTGGAATCCGGGGTAATCACTTTCCACCTCGGTTCCGTCAATGTCGATCAACTTGGTATAGGCCCCAGTCATAAGGTTCAATGAATAAACCACTCCGTAAGAATTCTGTCCTCCAGATGATGTCGTTCCATATAAAAGGCCATTTGCTGTCATCGCAAAAGATGGGATGGGGCCAGAACCTGTGATTTCTGCTTGTCGATATTCAGGAAAAACGTAAACACTATCATAGGTACTTGTCTGTACATCGTAGCTAAATACTAGACCATTCCTATTTACTCCTCCTCCACCATATATTCCATAAAACTTACCATCGAATCCCACCTTCAGCCTACTCGATACACCCGTATACTTCGTGAAGTCGTAGTGCTTGGTAGTTGTTTTTTGTAAAGGATCAACTTCATATATAGCCAAATCAGTAGAGCCGTATAGCTTACCATTATTAGCGAGTGTAAGGCCATTGTATGGTGTCCCAATCCCCAAGGTAGAAAAGTCGGCAAGCTTGATTGCAGAATTCGTAGCAGGGTCAAATTCAAAGATGGTTCCTTCATTGTTGACTCCTCCTTTACGTGTTACTCCATAGAGTCTGTCACCTGCTTTTGTAAGGCGATCAAAAGGCTCTTTACCCATCGCTACAGACCCGCCAAATTCGATCTTTGTTGTATAAGCATTATTTACAGGATCATATTCAAATATCCCCCCTTCGTCATCGGTGCCTCCATATTGCGTCATCCCATACAGCATGCCATTCGAAGCCATAAATAATGACCCACGAGGCTCCCTCAAGGTATTAACACTCCCTGATTGCAGGGTAAACACTGTGGCAACTGTGCCGCTAGCAATATCATACTTGTATATAAGTGACTTATCCCTTTTAAGTCCCCAGAGTTCACCCGGATTCACCTCTAGCAACCGGCCTTGTATATCCCTCTCTTCGTCTGTAAAATTATGCTTTTTTGAAAAGGTATTAGTGCTGAGATCAAATTCAAAAAGCGTCCCATCATCGTCTGCATTTGTTCCACCCTCTTGCGTCAAACCATATAGCTTCCCATTTGAGGCTCGCAACATGCTAAGGGCAGGCTCTTCTCCATTCGGCTCAACAAAGTGATGCAAAACGGTATATGCCCCGGTTGCTGCTACATAGCTGAATAAAAAACCATCATAATGTGTTCCTCTATTTTCCGAACAACCATAAAAGGTTCCCTGCCACTCTACCATTTTCCCATCCATCGATATTCCGTCTGCAGAATTTCCGATGGGTTTGTTTGTGATAACATTATTAACCGGATCATACGCAAAAAAGACAGCATCATGCTTTAAATAGGTCCCCCATAGCATTCCATTATAGGCCGTTAGGCTACTTGAGTAACCTAACGAGCCGGGAAATTCATATTCCTTCGAGTATGTATCTGTAGTAGGATCATATTCAAATATCAGCCCATTACCATTCGCCCCACCATATCGTAAGACTCCATATAATTTGCCTCCCAGCACGGTGAGTTCATCTTGTGGATATTCGGCATCAGTCTCGCAAAATTCTTTAATGTCGCGGTACGTATTTGTTGTAAAATCATACTCAAATAGCACTCCATCATCACAAGCTCCTCCACCTTGAGTGATAGCATATAGTTTGCCATTAAGCTCTGTAAAAGAAGCGAGTTCGCCAGGTCTTTCGGCTTTGTTCTTCGATGGAAAAAGGTATTCGCTGACGACAGCAGAATCTCCTAAGTTTACACTCAATATGGTTCCATTGTCATGATACCCACCTTCTGAAGCAATGTTATACAGCCTGGTCTGAGCATCCACACTAGGAATAAACAGTAAGGCCAAGAAGCAACAAGCAAGCAAGCGTAGTATTCGGTTTGATGTTTTCATCTTATATATTTTGAAATTTCAGAAAATCAAGGGTTTGTTTTATCCATTAAAACTAGCATAAATCACGTCCTTTTAGAGGAGTTATCAAGACACTTTCTAGGGAAGGGCGGGTTTTTTCTTGTGAATGGACCTTTTTTGCCTGTGAGTGATTTATAAGTCATTATTCATTCGATCATTTATCATAAAAAAAATGAACGATTAACAATGAATAATACTTCCATTGTTAATCGTTCATCGTCAATCGCTCATAAAATAGCCAATGATCGATTGCCTAATGTATCGTTCACTAGTGAACAACTACCAAACGCTTGGTAAGAGTCTTGTCGCCCACCTGAATGATGATCTGGTACACGCCTTCAGGCAAGTTTGCGAGTTCAAGGCGAAGGTCGTTGTCTCCTGCCTCAAGATTCCAGTCGGTTGTGCGCACAGCTTTTCCATGCAGATCAATAAGGCTCATCTTACTGACAGCATTCGTCGCTGTGAAGAGGTTGACAGTGACAAAGCTATGTGCCGGATTCGGATACAGTGTGAGCGACGATCCTGCGGATGCATCGTCAGTTCCAAAGCGAGGGCTGGCACAATTGGGACCTACTGAAAGGCGCATCACGCTTATGGTAGGCGATCCTGATCCACGGCGATATGTCGTGCGGATATAATAGTCGGTGGTTACTTTAGGCGAAACCATCACACGGCTTCCACGTCGGGCAATACCTCTAAACGCAATAGCACGTCCCAATCGTAAGCCACCATTATTAGGATCACCTTTGTAGAATTCCCACTGGGATACTTTCATCGTGTAATCGCGCATCTTCGACGCGAGGTCGATGCTCTGGCCTGGGCAAAAGCTGACGGTAAGTGCTGGCGGAGCTGGAGAAGCGACTGAAACGACGACTTTCTTTGCTGCGCTGGTGCAGCCTGCGCCTGCGCTTTGCGCTACCCAATAATTCACGGAGCCTGGGTTGGCGGTGTTGATCGTTGGGGTTGATGCCAGTACTCTCCCTGCGCGACCGTTATTATCGCCGTACCAGAGGAGCGTATTAGGAGAAGCGTAGGCGCTGTTCTTTTTGACCTCGGTGTTGAGATTGGGAGCGGTGCTGTTGA
>JBGCFB010000125.1:0-3333 GCA_045106685.1 Bacteroidia bacterium
GCAGCATTTACGGTCAATGCACCAGTCCAGGCAAGGCTATCACCGTAGTATGTTGGAAGATAATTCGCGTAGTCATGATCAGAAGCGTTAAGAGAAGCCTTGACAAGATAATCACCCACTGGAGCCTGAAGGAAGAACAACCCACTGAAGCCTAGTATACCATTCGAAGAGAACGTATCAATCGCTGTCAATGTGCCGGCTAGTGAATCATACTGGATAAGATAAACAGTAATGTCTGTCGCTGGAATTCCATTTACCAAAACCTGACCAAGAAGTAGATTATTAGTCGGAGGAATAGGAGCTGTAGAAATAGTCTGTGAAGAACTGTTATTACAGTTTACACTGTCAGTAATACTGAGTGTAACAGTATAGCTTCCTGTCGATGCATATGTGTGGGTAGGGTTCAGGCCTGTTGCTGAATTTCCGTCTCCAAAGTCCCAGCTATACGTGATCGCCGGGTCAGGGAATATCGCGCTAAAGTTGACTGTCAAAGGATTGGTATCCGGAACCGCAGAGAAGTCAGCAATACATGGAGTAAAGCTTCCGATAAAGACCTGAGTACAGAATGTATCTACACAACCATTTCCATCGTCAATGGCGAGGCATGCTGTATAATTTCCGTTGCTGCTGTAGCGGTGTGAAGGGTTTGGCATCGTGCTGCTGCCTCCATCACCGAAGTCCCATGAGTACGTCGCATAGGTAGAATCGATTACACAGAAGTGTACATTGTTAGGATCAGTGAAATCATATGACTGGAAGAAGAATGCAGAGCAGTTATTTCCACCTTGATTGGTCACGGTCACAGTCTGACAGAAAGAATCTGTACAATTATAGAATGGGTCAATCACAACCGCACATACAGTGTATGTTCCTGCCTGAGCGTACGTGTGGTTTGAATATGGGCCTGACTGCGTAACAGTTCCATCGCCGTAATCCCAAGTTGTAAGGATAAAACCTGCAGGGCCAGATTGGTTGAGTAAGGCGAAGTCAACCGATAATGGCCAGAATCCTTGAGAGTAGCCAAATGAGGCATCACAGGCACCTGTAGGAATCGTATCGATGCGCACAGAGTCACATTGTGTTACTGTACAATTGGCACCATCGCTTACCGTTAGGCATACATTATATGTACCCAATGCGGCATAGGTGTGCACAGGGTGCACAGCGCTACTTGTGTTTCCATCACCAAAGTCCCAGGCATATGTTGCAAAGCTTGTATCGTTAGGGAAGAAGTTTGCCTGAAGGTTATTATTCTGAGATTGGAATGCGTAAAAGTTGATATTACATGGAGGAGTAATACCCACAGTAAGACTAATGCAAAATGTGTCAGAGCAACCTGCTGTAAAATCCGAAATGATCAAGCATACATTGTATGTACCATTGCTTGAATATGTATGTATAGGAGTTGATTGTGTAGAAGTATTTCCATCATCAAAATCCCAGAAATACGCCAGGCTAGGGTCATTCACCACAGGGAAAAAATTGTATGATCCTGGTCCACTAGGAAATGTACTAAACTGCGCATTGCAACCACCACCAGTACCTAGTAGTGTAATAGTCTGAGCTACTGTATCTACGCAAGCATTTGCAGTATCTTCTATCGTCAAGAGAATCGTGTATGTACCTGCTGCGGCGTATGTATGTGTTACATTTGAGTTTGTTCCCAAATCTGTATTACCATCACCGAATATCCATTCGTATCGGTTATATCCAGTAAAAAACGCCTGAAAGTCAACCGTTAAGGAACTAAGGCTCTGAGCATTACCGCTGAATGCAGCACTACATGATCCGCCTCCAGTTCCGACACAGCCATTGAAGCTAAGCGTAGTATCGGCAGCAAGCACATAGACATCAGAATGCTGAGGGTCTATGCAATTATTATAAGCAAAGAAAACAGGGGTGCCTACTACAGTATCAACTTGTAATGTTACAGTATAGGCGCCCAAGGCGTCGGTAGTAACGACTGTAGGGTTTGCAAAGATTGGCAAAACGCCCGTTAAGATCGGGAAGTTAGGAATAGCCTGACCCGACTGGTCGACTACCGTTCCACTGACGGTGATGGTGCCTGTTTGGGCCGTCATCCACATGAATGGCAGAGCCATCAGCCAAAGCAATAGAGTACGTTTCATTTTATTTAAGTTTAGTTTAGTATTGGGGTTGAAATGAGCGAACATCTGGTACCATCTGTTCAAATCAACCCCATTACGTCGCTCGTGTTTGGAAACGTTGGGTAAGGTTTCATTTTTTTTGAAAAAAAATCTTTTTTCGGTGGCTGAGCGGAGCCGAAGCCACTGGAAAAAAATCTTTTTCGGTGGCTGAGTTCCGAAATTGACGGTGGCTGAGCGGAGCTGAAGCCACTGGATATTGCCCTTGGCAAAGTTCCCTTCGACTTCGCTCAGGGAACGGTTAATTGCCTGTTATCGAATCCACAACTTGCTACAAATCATCTTACTGATTCCTAATTTTGGCCACGATGTTGAAACCCCGTCGACTCATCTTAGCATTCATATTGATCGCGATAGCGCATGTCATTACTATTATCGTATTTGGTCTAACAAGCGAGGCCAAACCCGCTGATATGATTATCATATTGGGGAACAAAGTAGCATTAGACGGCACACCTTCACCTCGCCTTCAGGTAAGACTGGATAAAGGCATCGCCCTATATAAAGCCAACAAAGCTCCGCTCATCATCATGAGCGGTGGCATCGGGAAAGAAGGCTTCGATGAAGCCAGGGTAATGGCCGAATATGCGATCCAGCAAGGCGTTCCTGCCTCAGCCATCATTCAGGATAGCCTGGGGAACAACACCTTCGCCAGCGCCCAAAATGCCCGCGTCATCATGAAAGCACAGCAAGCTCATTCCATTATTATTGTCTCCCAGTATTTTCATCTTCTTCGTTCCAAAATCGCCTTTCAAAAAGTTGGTATTGAAAAAGTCAGCACCACCTCCACAGATTTCTTCTTCGAATGGCGTGACCTGTATTCAGTGCCAAGAGAAGTAATAGGATGTTATACTTATGCCTTTAGGGATTATGATCCCTAAAAATCTGATATCGTATTTCTGATCTAGTATATCGTATCTCCAATCCTCTGAGTGAATCATTTTAAATCAATATGAAAAACGCCCAATATCAAATCAGCGCTGCGGGCAACACCCTCGCTCCGCTTTATTTCCTACTCAAAGAAAAAGGGTATATCTTGACCAAAAAGGACAATAAGCTCATTGCTGAAAATGAGAAAGCACGACTTGTCGCTGAGGACTTACTGACACTAGGTGGCCTGGTTCTACTATTTGAAAATAAAGGAAAAAATTGGCGAGTAGATGATGAT
>JBGCFB010000126.1:0-9913 GCA_045106685.1 Bacteroidia bacterium
TTACCGCGAAGGAGATGGTTACAAAGTAAGAATGACCATTGATTCGTTCAAGGCTGATTTGGACGCACGTTTACAAGTGGAAGGTGAGACGGTTCCCAATCCATTTGCCAATATGGCAAAAACAGAAACTCCTACACATGCCCCCGCTCCTACTCCAACAGGTCGCTGGAAAACAATCGCCCTACCCGATTCTGAAGAGGGCGAAAGGAAGATTTTTGTAAAACGATAATAAGTCATTAGAACATTATTCATGGATCATTTATTCATTTTGCTTAACAAAAAGCCTAATGACTAATGACCCAATTATAAATGGATAACAAAACAGATTGAACACATGAACATCAATTCCATAAAAGACCTACTCTATCGACTTGCTGATGATAAGCTTATCATCGGTCACCGAATGAGCGAATGGATAGGCATGGGCCCTATTCTGGAAGAGGATATTGCTTTTGCCTCGATGGCACAAGATGAGGTAGGACATAGCCAGGCGTACTATCAGTTGCTGCATGATCTTGGTGAAGATATTCCTGATAAAATTGCTTTTATGCGTTCAGAAAATGAGTTTTTCTGTTGCCAGCTTATGGAGTATCCTATTGGTGATTATGCTTTCAGTCTGATGCGTCACTACCTGTTTGACATGGCGGATAAGGTAAGGCTCAAGCACCTTGCAGGTTCCCGCTATCGCCCGTTGGCGTCATTGGCACAAAAACTCAGCAGGGAAGAAAAGTACCATCAGCTTCATGCTAAAACCTGGGTTCAGCAGCTCTCTACAAGCACCGAGGAAGCGAAGCTCAAGATGCAAGCTGCCCTGACCGAGCTTTACCCAATCGCCTTTAGCATGTTTGAGCCTACGAGTCATACTCCACAGCTCGATGCCGACGGCGTTCAGCCAAGTGAGGATAGCCTCATGAAAGAATGGCGCAGCGAAATCGAACCTTTCCTCACACAGACATGCGGTCTTCACCTTCCTGATGTCACCAACTTTATCGACCACTTTGGCGGAAGATCAGGCCATCATACCGAATATTTGGCACCACTCCTCAAAGAAATGACGGAGGTCTTCGTGATTGATCCGGAGGCTATTTGGTAGCGTTTGATTAGCTGATTTGATTATTTGGTGATTAGCTGATGTAGGCTTTTGATCATACTCAAATTACAGACAGCAAAGGCTCTCCAGTATCGAAATACCGGAGAGCCTTTGTACATTAATAATCCTCAAATTAGCTAATCATCAAATCAACTAGTCATTCTTCTTGGAAACCGTCTGGGCAGGTGTCTGCATACGCATTAACTCGCCAAACAAATTCCCATCAACATTAGAAGGAAGAACTGCGATCTGCACTTTAGAAGCAAGCTCTTTATTTACCATATAGGAAGCATACGTAGGATTATTAGCACATATTTTCGCTACCTGAAGCTCCTTATTAATACTCGCTTTATCCATCGCAACCATCTTTTCCACATCAACCATTTCGAGGTCGCGCTTGTGATCCGCTTCAGCCTTTTTCATGGCCCGCACCTTGGTGACCTCTGCTTCTGCTAACAACTCAGCCTTACGTGCCTCCGCATACGATTCCTTCTCCGTTACCTGGCGCCGTGTCTCAGCTTTCGCCAATTCAGTTTTGCGACGAATCTCCTCAGTCGTCGCCTGAATCTTCTGCAGCTTTCCTTCCATACGAGCACGCTCAATAGCGACCTCGCCTTCTGCTGTGGCTTTTTTACGTTCAGCTGCCGCTGCTGCGATATCCACATCATTTCGTTCACGAATAGCTTCGAGCTCTCGCTCTTTCATACCTGAAGCCTCAAGCGCCTCGGTATACGTCCTGGGGAATTTGATATCAGGAATAATAACCTCCTCAATTGAAACTCCCGGCTCGCCTAGTTCAGCCTGAAAGGCTTCTTTCACTTCAAGAATAAATCGTTGGCGCCAGGGGCCGAAAACAGAGTCAACACTGGTGAAGGTGTTAGCGACTTTGTTGGCGAGTTCGCGACCGCGGGGTGAGAGGATCAGGGTATCGAATGCGCGTGGATGAGAAAACTGGGTGTGGAAGCGCACCATATCGTCGATTCGCCATCGGACTGCAACATTCAGGTTGAGCGGGACGCCGTCTCCGAGGCGGATGCCGTTCAGATTCGATTGAAATAATTGGTCACGGATTTCCAGGTTGGTGTTTTGGGGGCGCTGGCAAGCGGCGATGGTGAGGGCCACGAATAAGATGAAAAGGACGGAGGAGTTTGTTTTGAGCATGATAAAAAAGCCTTAAAGAAATTGAAAAGAGGGAACTGAACCGCCATATTTTGGAATACTGGCCAAAAGCCAACCGCTAACAGCCAAGAGCCTTGGTTCTTGTTTCAAAACAAATAATTCACTCCTTCTCCCTTTTATATATTCTATCAAGCGTTACAATTTTAAATGAAAGCGTGTTTGTTTGATGATAATGTGTAGTTTCAGGTTTTGAAATTTTCGCACACAACGCTAGTCACACATTGGAATCGTTACTCGAAAAACTTCTGGGCATGACCGCATTTGCGGGCTTTTTTGAAGCACCTGGTTCAATCGTCATGCTGGCCCTCGCTGTTTTATTACTGTATTTAGGTATAAAAAAGCAGTTTGAGCCGCTCCTTTTGGTGCCAATTGGTTTTGGCGTATTGCTCGCCAACTTCCCAGGTGGAGAAATGGGCGTCCCCAATTCGATCGAGCTTATTGCAAAGCTTATCGCAGACGGACATTACCGTCATCTCTTTCAAAGTATGATTTCGGTTAGCGATTATGCTACGATCCCACTTAATGATGTTGCGGCGGCTAAGGCCTTCCTGACCAATTTTGATCCAAAAGAAGTCGACGCGATGATGGGGCTTATCCCGATGACACTGATCGCCAAGAAAGCCGGCATCATGTCATATCTATACTATGCTTTGATCAAAACAGGTCTTCTTCCGCCGATCATTTTTATGGGTGTTGGTGCCTTGACCGACTTTGGTCCTATGCTACGAAACCTGCGTTTGGCCTTCTTTGGCGCTGCCGCTCAGCTGGGAATCTTTACGGTATTGATTACCGCAGTTCTGATCGGGCGACCGCTCAATGAAGCTGCCTCGCTCGGCATTATCGGTGGAGCCGATGGACCGACCGCGATCTATACGACGATTCGCCTTGCGCCTAATTTGCTGGGGCCTATCGCCATTGCGGCATATTCGTATATGGCACTTGTGCCGGTGATTATCCCGCTTGTCGTCAAGTTCACCATGAATAAGAGTGAATTACTTATCAACATGCGTAGCCAGGATAAGCAATATCCACCTTCATATAAAATCAAGAATCTTAAGGCAGTAAAAATTGCTTTCCCAATCATGTTGGGAATTATGATCTCACTCTTTGTGCCTAGTGCCACGCCACTGGTGGGCATGTTGCTGTTTGGTAACCTGATCAAGGAAAGCGGAGTTATCACAGAACGACTGCACAAAGCTGCCTCAGGCGGCATTCTCAATACCGCGACGATCTTCCTCGGCCTCTGTGTCGGAGGAACCATGACTGCGAGTTCATTCCTCAAAGCCGAAACACTGCTTATTATCGTCGGTGGATTCTTCGCCTTTGCGATCTCGGTAGCAGGAGGAATCTTTGCTGTCAAAATCTGGAATCTTATCGCCAAGAAAAAGATCAATCCGCTTATCGGAGCCACCGGGCTCAGTGCCGTTCCTATGGCCGCCCGTGTCGCCAACGAAATTGCGCTCAAGAACGACCCTCAAAACCATCTCCTCCAATACGCCATGGCTTCCAATATTTCGGGCGTTATCGGCTCTGCGGTTGCAGCTGGTGTGTTGATTTCGTTTGTAGGGTAAAGGGAATTATTTTAGTTAAAAGTGCATAGTAGAAGCACAAAATTTTGCGCTTCTACTATGCATGTTTAATTTTCAGCCAGCTATATCGGATTACTTATTTTATTACAATGTCGGTTGGCCCCAACCATTCAGTGCGAGCACCATCGATACAAAGTGATCGAACATAAAAGTCATACTGTTTTTCTGGAATTAAGCCAGAATAATAATGCTGACTGAAGCGATCACCCTCTGCTTTTAGAGTACCGCTATCGGGAGATTCACCGTCTTCAACAAGCACGAATTCATAATTCTTATTTCGGCCTTCATCATTCCAAGTGATAAGTGCTCCCACTGGCTCATCAAGCTGATTATAAGTAGTGTAGTATATGATCTCATTCGGAGGGATACATACATTGAAATTTCTGTCGGCATAATGAGTTGCAGGACCATACCAGGTACTATACCCGAGATTACGGCTACAACGTGCTCGAACATATACGTCGTAGGTAGTACCTTTTTCGAGTACTAAGTCTGTAGATGCCCTTCGACTGCTCCTCACAATTTCTCCGCTCCCCAATTCGAAACCCTCGGCTCCATATTGCACTTCATATAAAGTCGGAAATGTCGGCTGATTGCGATACCCCCACCAGACAGTAGAGGAAAAATTCAAACTCGTTATCTCTCTACAGAAATCTTCGATTTGGATCGAAATTGGCTCAGACCACATTGATATATCTCCTTCATCACCGACTCCTCGTATCCAAAAATTATAGCGTACAGCTGGCTCTAGGTCGAGTTCACTTATAGCCTTGGTTATGCTAGCTTTTTCACTGGTTGTAAATATTTCTGCCGAATCTAAGCCTGCAATATTACTACTGTCTAAATATGCTATTTCGTACATACTAAAACTCCTTGTTGAAGTATAGTCAAGCAATAGTTCAGCTTCGATTTGTTTCACAGAGAATGCATCAGCTGTCCAAACATTTTGCTTATTTGAACACGCTATAATGTTAAGAAATAATAGTAGTGGTAAGATTTTTTTCATTTTAGGTGTTTTTAATGTGAATAATACTCGCATAAGTATCCACATTAAAGACTAAAATATGGCAGATAATGTTTTGCAAACATTATCACCTAATCACCACATCCAGCGGCCCTACCCAATTCATTCGCGTTCCATCTATACACACCGTCCTGATGTAAAAATCATACTGAACATTGGGTGTTATCGACCTATAGGATATCTGGTTTCCATAATCATCCCGAGACTCGTATGCTGAGGACTCAGGTGATTGGTTATTACCTACAAGATTGAATTCATATTTCCTGTTATTTCCTTCATCCTCCCATGTAATGTCAGCGCCTACAGGATCACCGAAAAAGTTTCTTTCAGTACTATATCCGATATTGGTTGGAGGCATACATACATTGAAATTATCAGCGGCAAAATGAGATACAGGTCCAAACCATGCGCTAAATCCAAGATTGTTTTCACAAAACGCCCTGACATACACATCATAAGCAGTTCCCTTTTCTAAAATCAAGTCGGAAGTCGTCGTACGATTAGTTTGAATCGTAACTCCACTCCCTAGTTCAAAGCCTTGCCTCGCATATTGAACTTCATAAAAAGAAACTTCTGAAGCACTATTATCATAGCTCCAAAAAACCGCCCCAGAAAACTCCACACTGGTAATATCCCTGCAAAAGTCAGCAATTGTGATCGTTTCAGGACCAAGCCATTCAGATTGCTCATTTTCATTGTCTACTCCTCTTATCCAAAAACTATACACTTCAGAAGTCCCAATATTAAGGTCGCTTATCGCTTTAGTAACATTGTCTGATTCAGCAGTGGTAAAATTCTGGGCAAAGTCAGGATCCGTAGCATTGCCACTAAGGTCATAGGCTATTTCATAAAACTCGAAGTCTCCAGTAGCGCTGTACTCAAAAATCAATTCAGCAGTAAGCTGCTGTACAGAGAAAGAATCAATGGTTCCAATGTTTTGCTTTTTTGAACAAGCTACAATGGTAAGGACGAATAAGATTGGTAAAATTTTCTTCATGCTTGGTGTTTTTTATTTCAAACAAAAATAACATCATTTTCGCACCTTACAATCATACCGTAACTTTGGATGCATAACCAATCCCCTTCTTTAAAACCAATGATCACCGACGCCCATTTCAAAGCACGTTTTCGTAGTCGCACCAGCGAAGAAGGCGGCCTAGCCAGTCCGCTGTACACAGGCTATTTTCCATTATTTGATTTTGATGGAGAGCATGAAGACGGTGGAGAAATCACAATAATTGGAGCAGAAATGGCTATGCCTGGAGATGAGTTTATGGGCGAAGTCGAGTTTTTAGAAATAGAAGAACGGCATATAGAAGCCATTTATCCGGGTGCAGATTTTACAGTAAGGGAAAAAGGCAAAATAGTAGCGACAGGACTGGTAACGGAGATATACTTCGAAAAATCAGTATAATGTGGCGAGCAGTTTATCTATTTCCAGTTCTAAAAGACTGGTCGAAAACTCAGCCAAAACCGTTGCCTCAGCCATCGTAAAACTCCATATGTATGGAGTTTTACTAACTATCCTGAAATGCCTAAGGTTGAAAGGAAATGAATTCCCAAAAACCTTATCAACAAATTTTGGTGTTCGTTTTACTGCTATATGCAGGCATGTCCCTCTCCGGGCAGACGACCATCGCAGGCTATGTGACTGAAGACAGCACAGCAGAGCCGCTCTCCTTTGTAAGTATACGTGTAGCTGGAACAGCCCAGGGTGCAAATACGAATCAGTATGGATATTTTGTTCTAAAAATTCCTAAATCCGTTTCATTTCCCGTAAGGCTCGAGTTTCAGTTTATTGGTTATCAGAAAAAATCCTTAACCCTGAATCAAGCTCCGGATGAGCCACTTCAGGTGCGCATGAAAACCGGTAGTGTAGAACTCGATTCAGTAGAGATCACAGCTGCAAGTCTTCCAAAAGGAAAGACTCCTAGTCGTTTTGTTTTTGACCAGAAACTCCTCAAATCAATTCCAACCGTTCTGGGAGAAGTCGATGTGATACGAGCGCTGAAGATACTGCCAGGAGTAAGCAGAGCGAATGAAGGCAACAGTGGCCTTTTTGTGCGAGGTGGCAGCGGCGACCAAAACCTGATTTTATTAGATGAAGCACCCGTCTATAATGTTAATCACCTCTTTGGTTTTTTCTCTGTTTTTAATGGAGAAGCGATCCAAAGTGTCGAATTTATCAAAGGTGCATTTCCAGCAAATTATGGCGGTCGGCTCTCGTCAGTGCTTTCTGTAACAACTAAAACAGGCAATGCAAAAAAGTGGGGCGCTCAAGGTAGCGTGGGTATGACCTCATCCAGAATTGCCGTTAGTGGCCCTATTTTAAAGAAAAAGGGAACCTTGCTTTTGTCAGCGCGCCGGACATACTGGGATGCAGTAGTTGCCCCTTTTTTACTGACCAGCGATGCAAATGGCAAGATTGTCCCATTCTTCTTTTTTCATGATTATAATGCAAAACTGACCTACGATCTAGGTAAAAAGGACAAGCTATACTTAAGTGCCTATACAAGTCGCGACAAGTATGGCCAAAAGGATATTGGCACGAATACCCGAAATGATAATGGCATCACCTGGCGAAATTATACAGCAAGCTTGCGCTGGAATCGACGGATCAAGCCCGATCTATTTGTCAATACCAGTTTGATCTTCACCAATTATCGCGTCCGTCTTTTCAACTACTTCGAATCCAGACAAGGCAATGAAGGGTTCGCTGAACAGGAAAGCGGTAGCGCCATTCGCGACTATTCTATCAAAACGGACTGGCTTTGGTCCGCATCGCCAAGCCACACGATTAAGTTCGGTGCGCAGGCATTTTTGCACCGTTTCAATCCTAATATTCTCACGGAGGCATCGGGTGGAAATGCGGGCTTCCAAGGCATAGACGGCAATTTTACAATTCGCAATAAGTTCCAAGGGCTAGAAACGGCTGCTTATGCAAGTGATGAGATTCAGTTGGGAGAAAGGCTCACGGTCACTGCCGGAATGCGCTTTGCCTCGTACTTCGCTGAAGATATTCAAGAGAATCGATTTGAACCGAGATTACTGGCCGAATTTCGAGTTGCCAAAAACAATTATCTCTCTGCGTCATACACACAGATGAATCAGTTTATTCATCAAGTAAGTAATAATGGCGCCGCGCTTCCTATCGATGTGTGGCTTCCCAGTACGGCGACTATCGCCCCCCAAGGCAGCTGGCAAAGCACATTGGGCTACACAATTGAGTTTCCTGAAAGCGGCCTCGATATTCAAATTGAAGGCTATTACAAGAATATCGAAAATGCAGTGCGGTTTCTGGAAGGAACGACGTTACTAAACCTGGATTTTGTCAATCTGGATATCCGCGAACTGCGGTGGCAGGAGCTGGTGACGCAAGGAGATGGAAACTCTTACGGCCTGGAATTATTTGTAAAAAAGAAGGCTGAAAGGTGGTCATTGATCGGCAGCTACACACTTTCAAAAACGGAATATCAATTCGATGAACTCAACAACGGGAATGCCTTCGCGCCAGCCTTTGATAGAAGGCATCAGCTAAATGCCGTTTTCAATTATCAACTGAATGAAAAAATTGAGTTTAATGCCGCATGTTATGTCGCCACTGGCAATCCGGCTCCGGTGCCTGAAGCGATTGTGGAGTTGACGGGGCACTTGGGGAATGGCTTCCGTCCTTACTCTGCCTTTGCAGGACTGGACGGATTTCGTTCCGAATGGTACCATCGACTCGACGCTTCTGTCAAATTTAAAAAGAAGAAAAAATGGGGCTCGCGATATTGGGAGTTTGGAGCTTACAACATCTACAACAAGCTCAACCCGACGTTTTTCGACATTATAGAAGTCGCAAACGAAGTTGCAGGAACAGCAACAGCGCAACTTCGAAAGAACGCGTTCTTCTTTATTACTCCATCTATCAGTTATAATTTTTCCTTCTAATGATGAATAAGCTTATTATATATATACTCGTGATCCTGGCTTGCTCTGGTTGCCGAAAAATCGTTGAAACTGACCTCGATATCGTGGAAAAGCCTGTGATCGAATGCTTCTTAAGCCCGCAGGATACTGAAATAAAACTTCGCTTATATCGACCTCGCGTGCTCGGTGTTACAGGCCCTTTGGAATTGGAAGGCTTGGCAATTTCAGATGCTGAGGTTCGTATCCAAAAAGTAGGCGGAGAGTCTCTAAACCTTACTTTTGACGGTGAATCCAATGAATATACAGCAGCAGTAACGGCCCAATTTCTCGTTCATACAAATAGTTATCAGCTTTTCATAAACCACCCAGATTATGAGGATGTGCGGGCAGAAACCCGAATACCGGAACCGGTTCGGAACTTACGCTTCGCGATTGATTCGATTCCCGCAGGATTTGTAAATGACTATTTTGGAAGGATCCAATGGGAACGCACTGATAGCCTGAGTTACCATCGCTCATTCATTGCAGTAGAAGGAAACTTCGGCGTTGAATTTCAATTCCCGGCTTATAGTGATTCAGGAAATAATCCAGATTACCTTAAACTTGAGGATGGGCAAGTTTCTGAAGTGGCATTCCCAGAAGTTAGTTTTCAGGAAGATAGTGATCCCAATACCTTTGGAAGACTATCGCTTAAGGGTGATTCTGTTTTTTACAAAGGGCTTAATATTGATAAGAACTATTACGAATATCACCTGGACCTGCGACAAGCAGACCGTGCCGATGATCTTGCCGATCCGGTTATTATTTTCAGTAATATTGAAAATGGGTATGGTATCTTTTGTTCGTATGCTATTGAAGAAGGTAAAACGACATTATAAAGTATGCACACATTGCTCAAAAACGCTCAAGGCGAACTCCTTCGCGCAAATGCAGATAAAAGGCACCCATTCAGGTTTTTCACATTGGCTACACTAGACAAATATCCTGAAGTCCGTACGGTGGTGTTGCGCAAGGCTAAGCCAGATTTTGATATTGTGCTTTTTACAGATTCGCGGAGCCCCAAAGTGCGTCACATTCAAGCTTCCCCACATGTTTCCGCGCTTTTTTATCATCCTAAAA
>JBGCFB010000127.1:0-11811 GCA_045106685.1 Bacteroidia bacterium
CACCAGGATTTCGAAAATCACATTGGAGGTGATTCCCAATATTCCTATCAGTGAATTCCACTGGCCTATGCCTACCGTAGCGATAATGGCTATGGCCAGAAATTTCCCCCAGGGCAGATGGTTCCGTACCGCATAAAGGGCGGTTTCACCGGTTGAGAGATAATAGCTACCTGATACATAAATGAGTACGCCAGAAAAAAGGCAACTGAAAAAAAGCACCCACAAGAGGTCCATTCCAAAGGAGTTTCCCGCGACGATCATGGAGGTTACACTACCTGTTCCGATGGTGTAGCCGATGGCAAATATGCCCGGACCGAAGGCTAAAAGGAATTTTAATAGCTTTTTCATAGTCTTAAGTTGATATGATTATCACGAATGGTTTCTGATTGTAGGGGCGTTTTGCAAAACGCCCCTACAAATCGTGACAATTCTTAGTACATAAGCTCTTGTTTCTGCTGCTCCACTACCTCTATGCTTCCAGACCGAGTGATCGTGTTATTGCGGTGGTGGTTATTTTTCGCGCCCCATAATACGGCAACGAGTTTCACTGGATTATTCTGGAAGGTATTATCAGAAATTAGCACGTTAATAATGCCTGTCGTTTTGAGCAGCGTGCCACTAGCTTCTTTCTTTCCACAGGCAGTAAAGGTGCAATTCGAGATGGTTAAAAATCCACCAATAGTGGATTCATCATACCCTCCACGGTAAAAATGAATCGCATTGCGCTGTATGTTTTGAAATTCACACTGGTCAAAACTTACCATTTCAGCATTGTAATCGCCCTTTTTTTCAGCCGCAAGTACAAATCCACTTTCACAATTCTTGATGGTGGTTTTGCTGAAATTGATAGAATCTGCAAAAGAGCCTCTGCTTGCTTCCAAGACTTGCACGAAGTCCTCAATCACACAATCTTCTACAAAGAGGTTGTAAGCAGAAGACATATTTTCTGCTAAAGGGCTAAAAGCAGATTGCTTGTTTTGGCCTTTTAAAGAAAGGCCTTGTAGACGAATAACACCGCCTGGATTCATTTCAAAAGCAGGGGTGTTTTCTTTACCAGCGTACAGAAGTGTGGCTTTGCCTGTTTCTTTGGCGCGGATGGTGATATCCTTATCGATTTTGAGTGATGCACCAATCGTGTAGGTTTCATTACTCAGTTCGATAATATCTCCAGATTGGGCCTTGCCAATGGTGCTTGCCAAGCCCCCTTCTGTCGAAGGAGCGACAAGCACTTGCGGTTCTCCTGCCGCTTTATTAGGCATGAACCATGAGGGGCCGTACTTTTTCTTATCGATACTAAATTTTTCAGCAGAAGCCAGTTGACTAATTGCACCTACCTGATTGCTTTTTGCTCTCGTTGTACCAAAGAGGTCTTTGCTAATTTTGTCGAATTCGAAACCAGCGTATACATCACCTGACAATGTGCTTTGACCAGCTTCTGGAGCAAACAACCAATCATTGACCTGCTTCATGCTGATCTTCTCATTTCTGAAAACACCATTTTCAGCAAACTCCTGACCACCATTATCCAGCACATTTTGTTTGAACAAAATGCCACTCATATCATCATGGTTGACAACTGGAGCGGCGTCTGGTGTAGTATTATAAATAATATTATTGGCAATGGTGGTACGGATAGGAGGGGCGGAGCGTATCTCTCTTTTGGGAAGCACATCGGCACTTGCCTTATTCTGTCCGACCCCTATTTGAATAGGTGATTTGCAATCAATCAAGGTATTAAAAGCAACTACCGCATCTGTCACCTGAAGGTATCTGTTCAAAGGAGATTTTGGGATTCCGTTCATAACCGCTATTGGGCTTCTAAACTCTCCTCCCCGTATTTTGTAGAAATAATTGTTGGTAATCCAGTGCCCGGTGTTTACAACGCGTACTCCACCATAAAAATCAGAGTCATCCGCACCGATGAACATATTTCCATCTACAGTGGTGTAGTTGCTGTGCCTCATCACAAGGGAGCCTTCACATTTGTAGAATATATTGTTTGTAAAGGTGTTGAAATTGGTTTTGTCTGATATGATCTCAACCTCTCCATTACAAGCCTCAAAGTAATTGTTTGAAACATTTACATGACCAGGAGTCATGGACGTTTCGCTGCCACCAATTCGCATAGTTTCGCCATGGGGCCCACCTTTTCTGGGGCGTGGTCCAAAATAGTTATTGACTATCTGGTGGTAGTTATTGGTGTGTTTATTTCCTTTTTGAAATACGATTACAGTAGCTCCATCATTGGATTTGCCTGTGATATAGCAATGATCCAGTGTGTTATGCTTACCATAGAACTCAACCCATCTGTCAGTTTCCCATCTGTTTGGCCGAGTAAACCCTTCGATCACACAGTTTGTCACTTGACAATGAAAAGCGATACTATCTCTACCAATTCTATAGTTGACAACGCCATTGCCAGGCGAATAGCCATTTCTGAAATATAGCCCGTCAACGATGAGATGTTTTCCTCCCAGATGTACAAAAGACTGCCCTTCTATAAATACTTCTCCGGGTGTTTCTGCACGCAGCGTGATCGGGCTTCCTTCAGTACCCTCACCAAAGAATTTGATTTGAACATCCTTCCACGTGCCATTTTTCAAGATAATCTCTCCTCCTGGAGTTGCCTGGCTAATTGCTGTATTTAATTCATCAATGTTCTGAACAAAAGCACCTTTTTGGCTCGGTGTATTGTTACAGGAGAATAATAACAACATAGCCATGGAAATCAGAAAACAGTTTTTCATCTCAGTTTTTGCTAAAAAGTTCAACTTCTAAAAATTGGTTAACCAATTTGCAAGGTAGTTTTATTTTTAGAATAATATGAAGCTTTCTACATTCGATTGCAATGGATAAGAAGGGTCGCTCGATTTTTTGGCACAAAGGTCTTTAAACTTTCATCTTTATGCTTTGAACTTTAAAAGTGAGCCACTATCTTTGCAGGCCGAATTAAAGGAAACAACTATGATTGTCATAAGAGTAAAAGACGGAGAGTCAATTGATCGTGCCCTACGTCGTTACAAGAAGAAATTTGAGCGTACTGGTATTTTGAAGAACGTGCGTAACCGCATGTACTACAAGAAGCCATCGATTGAGAAGAAGGAAATGATGAAGAAGGCTCGTAATCGTCAGAACTACTACGCAAAAGAAAATTACTAGAACTACTTCACGCTGAGCGTGTTGTATTTACATATACTTTCGCCCTGTCAGCTTCGCTGGCAGGGCTTTCCTGTTTAGGTGCGATATAGTTTAAGGAATACGGTTGTTTGTTAAGGGAATATTTTCGTATTTGAGATCAAGAGAAGCGCCTGCATGCTCAAGCAGATTTTTTTTCAATATCTCACCGCAGAACGAAATCGATCCACGCATACTGTGGAGGCGTATAGGGGAGACCTTGAGAGTTTGGCTTCCTGGCTTGAGGAAATGCACGGTTTCTATTTACATGAAGAATCTTCTGTAAGCAAAATCCGAAATCGTCACTTACGCGCCTGGATGGGCGATCTGATGGAGCGAGGCTATACCGCTCGAAGCGTAGCCCGCAAGCTCTCCGCCGCAAAATCATACTTTAAGTTTTTACTCCGCCGAGGCTATATCGATGCTGATCCAGCACAGCAAGTACGGAGTCCTGGTTTTGACCAAAAGCTGCCTGCTTTTCTGAAGGAGAGTGAAACAGAAAAATTATTTGAAGGATTTTCCTTCCCTCAGGATTTTGAAGGAAGGCGAGATTGCCTCATGATGGAGCTTCTTTATGGCTGCGGTCTGCGACGTGCAGAAATTATTTCCCTCCAGTGGGAAGATTTTGACATCTATAATCGCACCTTGCGGGTATTAGGAAAAAGAAGCAAAATGCGCATTATTCCATTCGGAAAGGCTGTTCAAGCTGCAGCAGAGGAGTATAAAGTAGTGTTTCAAGAAAAAGGCCTTAACCCAAAAGGGCCACTACTTCAGCGCCCTAATGGTAAACCGCTCTACCCTTCGCTCGTATATAGAGCAGTGAAGAAACATCTTGCCACCATCACAAGTCAACAAACCAGTCCGCATATACTGCGTCATACTTTTGCTACGCACCTGCTCGATCATGGTGCCGACCTCAATGCGATCAAAGATATGCTCGGTCATGCCAGCTTATCGGCCACGCAAGTATACACGCACAATTCTATTCGAAAACTCAAGGAGGCTCATGCCCAGGCGCACCCGCGCTCAGGCGATGACTCCGTTTCATCATAAGTCCCACCTTTAATTATTTTGTCTATGCAACTTACAATTCAGTCGATTAACTTTGACGCCGATGAAAAACTACAAGGTTACGTCACCAAAAAAACAGAAAAGCTATCGCGCTTTTTTGACCGAATAACTGGCGGTCAAGTATACCTGAAAATATCAAAGCCTCAATCTCACAACAACAAAATCGTAGAAATCAAGCTTAATGTGCCTGGAACCACATTAATTGCTTCAGAACAAGCAGATACCTTCGAAGCCGCAACTGATATAGTAACAGATAAGCTCCAAGTCCAGCTCACACGTCATAAAGAGAAAGTAAAGTCTCATTAAAGAAGGACTAAAAAATAATATCAATTATTGAAAAGCTGCCGCTATTTTAGCGGCAGCTTTTTTTATACATAAAACCACTCTCATGTTTTTTATCCTCCCCGATTCATCTTTTAAAAGCGTCAAATCATTTTCGATTGACAATGGAGAACCTTGTCCTAATTGTAAAAGGGCCTACTCGCTGGAAGGTGAGTTGTTTTATGAAGTATGGGAAATCGCCTCTGTTTCTATAGTTCCGGTAAATAAACTCCGAAGTGTTTATTGCACCTCATGTGAAACTACATTTGATCATCGGATGATCACAGGAGATCTAAAGGAAGCATTTAAAGAATGTGCCCAAAAAGTTGAAACTTCGTCATGGGATTTTTTTAGGAAAATTTTACTCGCGCCAATCCTGTGGTCAGTTCTGGTTATTGGTTTAATAATGATCTTATTCACACTATACAATTTGTCGGTCGAGAAGCAAAAACAATATTTAGAAGCTCCACTTCAAGGTGACATCTACTATATTTTAGATGAAAATAGATGGACAACATTCTTAAAAGTGATTGATATAAAAAGCGATACGGTTTATGTTGTTAGGGCGAATTATGCCTTCAAAGGCGATCAAATAACGCATAATGAATTGAATGGCTACTCTGACGCATGGGTTGAAGAATTCCCTTCTAAATATTCAAGAGATGAGCGTTTTGAACTAGGTAAGCAAGGAATCTTAAAAAAGGTCATTCGACCCAGCCAAGACTTACTCCACCGGTAATAGAAAGAAATACCTGCTTTATGAAAAAGGTTGATATAGAACAACTTCTCAGCAGCATGACCCTGGCCGAAAAGGCGGGCCAAATGACGCAACTCACCCTAGGTGCTTTACTGAAAGGGCCTGGTCAATATGCAGATAAGCCATATGCATTTGATCAGGAGTTGCTTTCAGAGGCTTTTGCAAAATATCCGATAGGCTCTGTACTCAACACTCCGGGCGAGGCGCTATCACCAAAGGAATGGCAGAAGTACGTGCAGAAGTTGCAGGAAATGGCCAAAAACACGCGTCTGGGTATTCCTGTCCTGTACGGAATCGATAGTACACATGGCGCAGGGTATGTTTATGGAGCGAAATTATTTCCGCAACAAATAGGCATGGCGGCAAGTTGGAATCCAGCTTTGGTAGAAGAGGCTGCGTCTATTACGGCAATGCAAAGTAGCACCGCAGGCATCAACTGGAATTTCTCTCCCGTTCAAGATATATGTATGCACCCAGCCTGGCCTCGCTTGTATGAAGGTTTTGGTGAAAGCCCCTGGTTGGCAGCGCGCATGGGAGAGGCATGTGTCCGTGGCTATCAGGGCGAGGACCTGCGTTCGTCGACTAAAGTAGCGGCCTGCCTCAAACACTTTGTGGGTTATGGCGCACCAGCATCCGGCAAAGACCGTACGCCAGCGCATATCTCTGAGCGCATCTTGCGACAAGATCATCTGCCGCCATTTGCGGCGGGATTCAAAGCCGGTGCTGCAACAGTTATGATCAATTCTGGTGATATCAATGGCACGCCGGTACATGCCAGCCGTTGGCTCCTGACGGATATTCTTCGCGAGGAACTTGGCTTCGATGGCCTCGTTGTGACGGACTGGCAAGACATTCAATATTTGCATACTCGCCACCGGGTGGCCGACTCCCAGCGTGAGGCCGTGCGCCTTGCACTTCATGCCGGAATCGACATGAGTATGGTTCCCGAGGACTTGAGTTTTCCAGGTTTTGTGGTGGATTTGGTAGAAAAAGGAGAAATAACAGAGAGCCGCATTGATGAATCTGTGCGCCGTATTCTTAGCTTAAAACAAGCATTGGGTTTATTGGATGAGGCAGATGCTTCACTCCGAGTCGAACCTGCCAGTTTTTCCTCAAAACAATATGACAACACCGCCTATCAACTGGCATCAGAGAGTATTACGTTGTTGAAGAATGAAGGAAACACACTTCCTCTCAAGCCAGAAATACGCGTCTTACTCACGGGGCCTACCTCCAATAGCCGCGCGTCCATTGTGGGCGGATGGTCGTACACCTGGCAAGGTGACCGCGCCGACGAAGCTTACACCGACCAAGTCCCAACGCTCAAAGAAGTATTTGAAAAAAAGCTCAATAATCGCTGCGTATACGTCCCTGGGAGCGGATTTGAAGAATCCCTTGATATCGCCGCTGCTGTAAAGGCCGCTGCCGATGTTGATCATATCGTGTGCTGCTTAGGAGAGGATTCGTACACCGAGTTTTTTGGCAATATCGATGATCTCCATCTCCCAAAAGCGCAGATCGAACTCGTAGAAGCGCTCGCTAAAACGGGCAAGCCTATTACGCTGGTGCTGCTCGAAGGGCGCCCTCGTCTCATCACATCCATAGCCGACAAAGTCAATGCCATTGTGATGGCGTATTTGCCTGGGGAAGCTGGCGCACCTGCTATTGTGGATGTGTTGTTTGGGGCGAAAAATCCTGAAGGAAAGCTGCCATTCACCTATCCGGCTGGCCCCAATGGCCCTGAAGGCCTTCATGCCGTCTCGTCCGAGTACGACATGCCGCAACAAGGCCCTGTTTCATATAAGCCGCTTTTTGATTTTGGGCATGGCCTAAGCTATACCACATTTACCTATAAGGTGATGGCCGTATCAAAAACAAAAGTGGTAGGTGATGAGGAGTTTACTGTCAAAATTCGTGTGGCAAACGACGGTGATCGTACTGGAAGTGAAGTGGTTCAGCTTTATTTTCGGGATCATTTTGCTTCGGTAGTCTTGCCGATGCGCAGGCTCATTCGATTTGAAAAAGTGACCATTGAAGCCGGTAGTTACCAAGATGTTACCTTTAGGCTTAGCAAAGACGACCTCGCTTTTGTCAATGCTCAAAACGAATGGGTAACCGAAGCGGGAGACTTTAGCCTAATGAGTGATGTTCTGGAAGTAGCCATCAATTATGAGCCTGAGTAAAACACGGTATTATTTTATCCAGCTGGGCTTTTTGTCCCTACTTCTCCTCAATTTTGCCCAAGCTCAGGAAAAGGAAGCCTGTGATGATCTTTTTTGGGCGAAAAAGGTTCCTGAAATCAACACTTTTGAATTCAAAGAACGCCGCGAAGCACTTTATCGCTATCAGCCTCAGGCAGCACGATGCGGCCAATGGCATGCCTGCATAAGCCTTACCAATGGATTAACATTTATTCACTTTGTGGGAGGCGATATTGATTCGGCTTTTTTTTACAGTGAAAAAGCCTACAACATCTACCAGGCTCACAGCGAAGTTCTGGGCGATACAGCATTCCCCGTCATTAATGCGCTCAATGATTACGGCGCGATGCAGTTTTATTACTTCGGAAACTTACCGAAGGGAATAGCCTTATTGGAACGCGCCGCCCAAACCATTGAGAAAATTGCGCAGCGAAATGACATCTCTAAAACGCGTCTGAATCAGGATATTCTGCGCACGTTTCACAACCTGGCTGTGATGTACTCGCGGCTGGGTGACTTTGAAGAAGCAAAGCGCGTGTATCATCGCGTTATTTCCATTAAAGAAAGTCTTCCCAATCCTGGTCCAAATTTCCTGGCCCCTTCTTATGGCGAACTGGGAAAGGTATATATGCAGACAGGTGAATATGAGGAAGCGAAGGTTTGGTTGAAAAAAGCATTTGGTACCATACAAAAAATGCCTACTCCAGCACTGGCGCGCGAGTCACGCTACCTGACGGATCTCGCACAGGTACAGTTAGCTTTGGGAGAAGATGAGCATGCGCGCCGAAGCCTTGAACGGAGTAGAAGTCGGAAGCAAGCATCTACTCAAGCGATGAATCGTGAAATCCTGGGCAGAATTGATATCAAACGAGGGAATTACAGTAAGGCGCGTGACACGCTTGAAGCCGCCCTTGAGCAAGCGCTGGAACGCCCTTCGGGCAATCAGGCGCTCATCGCAAAGCTGTATAACCTGCTCGCCGATTGCGCACTGTCTCAGCATAAAGTTCAGGATGCGCTCGGCTATGTGCAGGCTGGTTTGGCGTTTTTGGAAGGAAACCCAGGAAGCCCAGGTCAGCTTAATTATTTTCCCAATATCGACTCCCTTAATTTCCCATTTGAAGCGATTACATTATTGGAGCAAAAGGCCAGTATAGCGAATCAGTTATCTGAGCTTGATGAAAAAGAGCGCTATAAGCACAATACGCAGGCATATGAACTTGCGCTTGCGACATGCCTGAAACGCATTCGCAGTTTTCGTGGTGAAGGCTCTAAGATTTTTTGGTCTGAAAAAATGAGCAGTCTGGTGCATCGCCATATCGCCTTGCAGGCGCGGGCCTGGCAGCAAAACCCTAAGGTGGAAAGCTTTGAAAAGGCCCTTCAGGCAGCGGAGGTGCTGAAAGCAATCGTGTTGAGAGAAGCTATCACCGATGCGCGCGCCAGCCAATTATCGGGCGTTCCGCAATCGCTTTCAGATAAAGTCTCCGATCTGAAATTTTCGATTATTGCTCAAAAGCGAAAGCTTGGCAAACCTCAATTGAAGGATGAGGAAAAAGATTCGTTAAGCAAAACCTTGTTTACGCAAGAGCGCCAGTTAAAGCGTGCCGAAGATAGTCTGGCGACCTTCTGGCAGCAGTCGACCATCGGACAAGGTCTTGAACAGAAGATTAGTTTGTCTGAGATTCAAAAAGCGATGACAGCTGATGAGCAATTTCTTCAGTTTGTTATGAGCGATAGCAGTGTGTACATTTTTAGCATTCAAAAAGATCAATATCAGCTCCATACAATCGATGATGCCGTTTCTATCAAAGCATATATTCAGGATTATGTAAATATGTTAAAAGCGCCTGATGCGCATACGCCCGCGCAAGTGGGCGAGCTTTCGGCTAAGCTTTACCAGTTGCTTTTCGCTCCTTTGGGGTCGTTACAAACCAAGTTGACGATTATTCCTGATGGCATTATTTTCCAGCTTCCTTTTGATGCTTTGGTCACAAAAATTCCCCAAACCGATCAGTATTCCCAATGGGCGTGGGTGTTGAATGATCACCAGATTCATTATGAATCATCTTCGACACTTTGGTTATCGCATAAAGCAGAAGTAGCGGAGACGCATCGTGATTGGATTGGGCTGGCTCCCATTCGATTTGGCAATGGCTTACCTAGTCTGCTGGAAAGTTCCGCAGAGCTGGAAGGTGTGGCAAATGCGTTGGAAGGCGACCTTGGGAGCGGCAGTATCCTGGAGCAGCAGCGGGCCAGTAAATCAAATTTTTTACACGATATCCAAAACCATCCTCAAGCCTATTCACTCATCCACTTTTCAACGCATGCGGTTTCAAATGGTAGCTTTCCCAGTGAATCATGGTTGGCATTTCATGGTGAGGGAGACTCAGCCAAGCTCTTCCTAAATGAATTGTATGCTATCCCTGTGCGTGCGAATATGGTGGTGCTTTCTGCCTGTGAAACGCAAGCTGGAAAAATCAATAAAGGCGAAGGCATTATGAGTCTGGCGCGCGCATTCAGATATGCCGGCTCAAAGAGTATTATCGCTACGCTCTGGCCTACCGACGAGGGCGTTTCGCGCATGGTGATGACTTCCTTTTATACACATATCGCCGAAGGCCTCCCCAAAGATAAGGCGCTCCAAAAAGCCCGAATAGCATTTTTGACCCAACAAAATCTCCCAAATGACAAGATGAGCCCTGCCTACTGGGCGCCCTTTATCGCGACTGGCGAGATGGCTCCATTGGTAGAAAGCAGGTCTTATTGGGAATGGTGGGTTGGCGGTGGGTTGTTGTTGGGGCTGCTGCTATTGCGAGGTCTTAAAAGACCTCGCAATAGCCTAGCGAGGTCTTAAAAGACCTCGCTATAGTGGTAGAAATAGGTGCTAAAGCATCGAGAATGTAAAAGGGGGGCTTTGAGCCCTTATCCTTGCGAGGCCTTAAAAGGCCTCGCAATAGTGGTAGAAATAGGCGCTAAAGCATCGAGAATATAATAGGGGCTTTGAGCCCTTATCTTGGCTCAAAAGGCCTCGCAATAGTGATAGAAATAGGCGCTAAAGCATCGAGAATTTAATAGGGGCTTTAGAGCCTATCCTTGCGAGGTCTTAAAAGACCTCGCAATAGTGGTAGAAATAGGCGCTAAAGCATCGAGAATGTAAAGGGGCTTCAGCCCCTATCTTGGCTTAAAAGGTCTCGCAATAATGATAGAAATAGGTGCTAAAGCATCGAGAATATAAAAAGGGCTTTAGCCCGAATATTTTCCATTATTGCCGGACCATTTATGGTCCGGATCATAAGAAGAGAATCCATCTACATACTTCACAAAGCCTTTCTTTTTGAGCGTTTCGAGCTCTTCATCAAAGCTTTGCTTAGCATGATGCGTTTCTTGGTTTTGAATATATCGTCTGATGCGTCCGATTTCAGATTCACCAACTGATACGGCGTAGTATTCGCGTTGCCATTGAAAATTTGAAGCGGTGAGTTCATGAGAATTCACCCAATAAGAGGACTCTCCTTTTATATGCTGAGCAACATAGGCTAGCGTCTGAGTCGCCTTAAGGGAGACTAAACAATGAATATGATCAGTATAGCCATTCACTTCTGCTAAAAAGATGTTTTTGCTTAATGCGTTTTCTTTGATGTGCTCAAAAAGTGATGCTCTGACTTTGTCTGTCAAAAGGGGTTCTCTATGTTTTGTACTCCAAACAAAGTGAACCCATACTCTAATATAAGGCATGGCAATATATGTTAATGTGATACTTGTTTGACGGAGCAAGTAAGGTTTGATCAACACATTTGAGCATTTTTTTTGAGGCTACCACTATTGCGAGGTCTTAAAAGACCTCGCAATAATCTTAGAAATAGACGCTAAAGCATCAAGAATTTAAAAAGGGCTTTAGCCCAAATATCTTTCACTATTGCCGGACCATTTATGGTCCGGCTCATGAGGCTGGGATTAAAAACCCCAGGCTATAATTTTAGAAAGAGACGCTAAAGCAGCAAGAATATAAAAAGGGCTTTAGCACAAATATCTTTCACTATTGCCGGACCATTTATGGTCTGGCTCATGAGGCTGGGGTGAAAAATCCCAGCCTATAATCTTAGAAATAGACGCTAAAGCATCAAGAATATAAAAAGGGGCTTTAGCCCAAATATCTTTCACTATTGCCGGACCATTTATGGTCCGGCTCATGAGGCTGGGATTAAAAACCCCAGCCTATCATCTTAGAAAGAGACGCTAAAGCATCAAGAATCATAGTACTAGACAAAAGGAAAAATAGAAAGGTTCTCT
>JBGCFB010000128.1:0-28899 GCA_045106685.1 Bacteroidia bacterium
TTCAACGAAGAAGTAACCATAAGCACGATCATAATACTCGCTAGATTTCTCATTTATCCTCCTCGTTAGTTTCGTCATTATCATTAGCCCCGATTTTAAACTCAGGTCCTTTATCATAGCCTTCCGGGTAGTAGTATTTCCCTGTGTCTTGTGGCTCTTTTTCTTCTTCTGCCTGATAGGGATGATCATGCGCCCAATGGTCCTCTCTTTTGGCACTTACTTGCCATGAAACTTTCATCCCTGGCTTGCCGCCGGCAATGGAGAATTGGTTTTGCTTAATCTCTTCTGCAATAAATACCTGTGCAAAGGCTCCTATGTAGGTTAATTGATAATGAAAATCGGTGTTGAGCGCTTCAAAATATTCCGGAAGCAATACAGTCGCCTCGCCGTTTGCGTCGAGTTGGACGGTCCCATCGTAGTATGTGACGTAGTCGGGAGACTCCACAGCATTATGGGCAAGCGTCTTATTGGCGGGATCCAGTGGATGATCCAGAATAAAATTTTTGCTTCCAGAATTGACAAAGAAGTCTCCCGTAATGACGACGTCACCATCATCTTGTATTTGAAGAACATTGTTTCCGTTCGCCCTTTCGAAATTGGCGATAATATTATTGGTCACGCCGCCTGTTGTGTCCCGATTTTGGACCTGGAGCGTTACATTATTGGTAACTTGATTAATACCCACGTTCCCCGTTCTACCAACTTCAAAGAGGTCGCGGCCTGATTCATCTTCAACCTGGAATACCGTGGAATTGCCTGCCTGATTACGGACATTGAGATCGACGAAACTGAGCGTCCGGTTGATACCGACTTCCTCAGCAAATGTGACCCGGCCATTGTTTTCGATGCGGATATCTTCCTCACGATTAGGGTTTGCAGCCAGAATTATTTGGTCTGAACCGATGATCTTTCCTACTCCCAACAGGCTTGAGTCGTTCGCTACGCGAATATTGCCATTGACAAGTAGGCGCGTATCAGCAGGGATGGTATCGCCTGTACCGATGGCCACGTGATTATTAGAATCGACAAAAACAACGCCACTATCACCTTGCCAAAGGGAAGGGTTGGTATTAGTGATCTCATTGCCAGCGATGTTGATACCATCACCGGCTACAAGATCTACACTAGCCGCTTTGTCAGCGAATAATGCGAATGGGACTGAAAGTAGCTGACTCGTGCCTAACCATTGGTAAGCAGTGCCGCCGTTTTCATCGATTTCTATGCTGATATAATAATCTCCACTTGCCCAGTTGATATCATCAAATATGCCGGAGAGAACAGTTCCTTCACCGATATTCAATGCTACCAATCCAATAGCGGAAGTGGTTTCGTTATGGCTCTCTTCATACACGGAGGTTCCGGATGGTGAGCCTTCAAGGATGCTAATCCTTAGACTTACAGATTGTCCTGTTAGCGGAGCATTATTGGTTCCACGTACCACAGCCTGATACTTGAATGCTGCGGGGCTTTGGGCCACGGCAAGACTGATCGCCAGCAACGTGCATACGATGCTGCAAACGAAGATTTTTGTGACGTTTTTCATAAATAGAGCAAGGAAAAAGTATCATAGAACCAGCTTTTGTACTGCTTGTCAGCAGCCAAAACTGATGATACAAATGTAGGCGCCCTTTGTATGAAGCATCTATCAAAAATCCGGCGATTGTAATAAGATTTCCGCCAGGAGGCTATCACAAATCCGCCATTTTGTTACACTTCCGACATGGTAGTACAATTCCGACATCGGTCGGTCATTTTCCGCCTTCCCATAAGGTGGATGGACTGAAGCCAAATTCCTTTTTAAAGCATTTCGCGAAATAAGAAGGGCTCGAAAAGCCCATTTGATAGGACACTTCCGTGATATTATCAATATCATTCAGGATCAATTCCTTGGCGCGATGCAAGCGCACTGAAGAGATCAGCTGAATAGGAGATTTGTTTGTGATTGCTTTTAGTTTCCGCTGGAGTTGGCGCTCGCTAATTCCGACTTCTTTACAAAGCATTTCGACACCAAAAGCATCATCCCCAATATGCGTATCGATGCACTGAAGGACATTCTCTAAAAAGGAATCGTTCTGCAATGACTGACGACGCGTGAGTCTATCCGGTTGGACGTGTGAGCTCGATGGATCAGAAACGGCATACAACGCTGATATTTCGCCGGGCAAGGTCGCGGCCCGATAGGGAATCGGTGCGAAGCTCAAGCCTGCTCCTGACAGCAAGTTCTTCACCGATTGGGTGATGAGCACTTGCTTGGGGCTGGCTTGGTTCAGTATGGGTTCCAAAAAAGCCTCCGTTTGATTGCCAGAAGAAAACACCTCCTCAACCGTAGCTTCTTTAATATGAATCCCAATTGTAAGTTCAGTATCGATATTCTGTAAAGCGTCAACGAGTTCCATGCTGCAATGAACGGCCTTGCTCGGCCCATCAAAGGTCGCAATAAAGCCTTCATGGTGATACCTGACGATGGTGCCTCGGTATTGTGCTACAAATTGACCGACGAGTTCTCTAGAGTTTGTGTGATCGTGACCAGCGGGAAGGATGCGCGCAGCGACGAAGGTGAAGAGCCGTTCAACATAGTTGGTCTTGGGTTTAATGTCTGAGATAAATGTGCGCATTTCCTCCAAAACCTGCTCTGCATCACCTACCCAAAACAGATGGTCATCGCCATCAAGTTCTACAAACTTTGCCCCTTCAATATGGTCTGCGATAAATCGTCCTTCATCTATTTTCACATCAATATCATGCGTTCGCTGCATGATGAGTGTGGGGACCTTGATCGAGCCTAGAATATCGACGATATCGACCTGGGTATTCATTTTGGTGAGTACCATCGCGGCACTAGGGCTGGCTCCGGAGCGAAAGTAATTTGCCAGCCAGTCCATGAACGGCTTGTCGTCAGCCTTGGAGGGCGCAAGCGAAGCCAGGTTCATTTTACCACTACCCCAGCTATTTTCGATCATATCATACACCAGCTGACGTTCTTCGTCGGTCGGTGCCCAAGGGTAATCGGGAGCGTATCTCCGCTTGGCAAATATGCCAAATGAAATCAGGGCGATCGTGCGGTTAGGGTATGTTGCAGCAAAAAGCGCAGACACTGATCCGCCTTCTGAGTGTCCAAAAAGAACAGCCTTTTCCGAATGAACAGCATCCATCACAGCGCGAATGTCGTCCATCCTTTCCTCTACGGTGGAGAGTTCTATGATTCGATCCGACAGGCCCGTGCCGCGCTTATCAAACAAGATTACCCTGGCAATTTTACCTAGCTCCTGTAAAAATGTAACAAGCTCAGGACAAGCCCACATCCAGTCGATATTCGAAACCCATCCGGGTATATACACGATGTCAATAGGACCAGAACCAAAAACCTGATATGCAATATTAATACGCCCGCTTTTGGTATATTTTGTTTCTGGCTTCATAGAATTCTCCGTTGCGCTTTTTTTGAACAAAACAAAAACGAAAAGTCGTACAAATTTATTCAAGCTTAGCCTTATAGATATTGAAGTTGTCTAACGAATGTTAAAGAAGGCCGTTCCCTGAGCGTAGTCGAAGGGAACAGTGCCAAAGGCACTATTTTGGTGGCTTCGGCTCCGCTCAGCCACCGTCAATTTCGGCTTGTATCATTGTAATGCCAGTAAAAAGCACGGTTCTAGCAATACCCAATCGTTCCCTGAGCGTAGTCGAAGGGAACAGTGCCAAAGGCACTATTTTGGTGGCTTCGACTCCGCTCAGCCACCGTCATTTTCGACTTTAGTTTGTTCTGAGCCTGCCGAAGAGAGCTCAAACGACCAGCATTTTTGTTGTTTTTAGGTGCAATATTTTTTCGTTAGACAACTTCATTGTAAGCCATGGTCAGTTCCCATTTCACAAGCTTGAAACTCTCCTTGCAATCTCATGTTCTGCATCCTCAAATTCAACCTGAGTCCTTCATAATCGCTAATATCGCCCTACTTTGGAATCAATATGCCGGATCGATATAACTACTGTAATACCTGGACATTCCTACGTCCTCACTTGATCCTTTTAAGCTAAATTGAATCCAGGTATAGCTGTTCAACTTTGGCACGAGCCCATTCCGTTTTTCTTAAAAACTTAAGGCTCGATTTGATCGATGGATCATAATTAAAACAGCGGATATTAATCCTATTGCCTAGTTCTTCCCAGCCATATTTTTGCTCTAGGAACTCCACAATTTCTGCCAATTTTATTCCGTGAAGCGGGTTATTCTGTTGCATGCTAATTTGGTAATGATGGGTTGTCGACGGCATTTTACAAAGAAATCATCAAATAATAATGATTATCACGGTTGCTTTTGTTTCGGTTGCTGCCACCTCTGTCAGCGCTTTACCACAATGCTTAAAGCGCTGACAGAGGTTAGCAACCCCAATCGTGATAATGCTTAATAAACCGTGTAAAAAGCTAAGCCTTTTCATGTGAAACTATTTGTTTTTTGAACATAGTACATGCTTGTTGCCATTATACGATATTGCAACAATATGCAGATGAAGAAGCACATATATTTCTTTGGTTACCACCAGACCGAAAGTGAATTATGCAAGCTCGAATCGAGGTATATTTTCAATGAGGAAGAAAAGGACAAACTGCTTTTTTCCGATATTGAAACCGATCCTTCTTGCAGTGCTTTCATCAAAAAAAGGCTTGATATTATTTCATTTTCTGAAGATTATGCCACGCTCATACAGCAAATAAAAGAGGCCAATATCTGCATGGAAGGCTTCAAGGCGGAGTACGTAATGTATGATGGCGATACGACCGAATATACTGAGAGGCTTGAAAAGTTAAAAGATGTAGGCTACAGCATCGAAGGCGAACCTGATTATTATAGCCCAACCATAACCTATGGCTTATGCCATCTCAAAGGTGTTTGGTTTTTGGGCGTTTTGATTAAAAATGATTTTGCTTGGCATAAGCACAAAGAAAAACCATGCAGCTATAGTAACTCAATAAGTACCAATATCGCCAAGGCGATTGTCAATATTGCAGCAAAGGCAGACAAAGAAAAAAAGCTCCTCGATGCATGTTGTGGTGTCGGAACAATCATGCTCGAAGCTTGCTTTGCAGGGCATAACATTGAGGGTTGTGACATCAATTGGAAGGTGTGTAAGAATGCAGTGAAAAACCTTGCTCACTTCAATTATACTGCAAACGTATACTGCTCCGATATTAAAGATATTAGCGAAAGGTATGATGCTGCTATTATTGACTTACCATACAATTTGTTAAGCCGTGCAACTGAGGACGATGTCTTGCACATTATTGAGTCAACAGCAGCAATCACCGATCACCTTATTATTGTATCTACTTCAGATATCACACGCTTGATCAGCAGCTCAGGATTCAGAATAGCTGATTATTGCAGTGTTAGAAAAAAAGGCAAGTCCTATTTCGCTAGAAAAATATGGGTTTGTGAAAAGGGTGTGTAGGCAGTATCTGCAAGGCGCATTTTGATAACATTCATTTTCAAAGTCTTGCAGAACTTCATCTTTCAGCTTACCCCTTTCTAAAATTCGCCTCCAATAACTCATCTAAACTTTCATTTGAATGGCATGAGACAATGAGGTTGTCTAGCGAAAAAATATTGCACCCAAAAACAGCAAAAATGCTGGTCGTTTGAGCACTTCGACAGGCTCAGGACAAACTAAAGTCGAAAACGGTGGCTGAGCGGAGCCGAAATTGACGGTGGCTGAGCGGAGCCGAAATTGACGGTGGCTGAGCGGAGCCGAAGCCACCAAAATAGTGCCTTTGGCACTGTTCCCTTCGACTTCGCTCAGGGAACGGCCTTCTTTAAGATTCGTTGGACAACTTCGATGTTCAAAACTGCGTGTAAGCGATATCCTTTAGTCTGTTAGGATTCAGATACATACATGTCCTATCCGCATCTAATATGATATTAAATCGCTTCAATAGGTCTCCTCCAATGACGCTCATCTGCTGTCGACCAATCTTTCCTTGAAAAAAGCCTACAGGAACATCTGTCAATGCGGCATTTCCTATTGTAAGTGTGGGTAATGACCCCTTATTGATTTTCACCACATTCCCAAAAGAGTCTTTTAGCTCTTTCTCATCTATAATTTCTATCCGCTCTCCTATTCTACTTTCTGCGGCAAATTTGTCGTCATACAAAAGCGCTCCTCCGTATCCAGAATGAACGAGAAACTGATTCTTATAATTTACGCCATCGATGGTGCTGGTTCCTTCAATAAAAAGCATACCACGGTCAATATTCACCGGCACCTTAACATACCCATCTGCTTTTGGAGGCAGTGAGTCATGAAGGATCAATACGTTTTTGTCAAAATCGACTTCAATAACATACCCCTCAAATAAGCTTGGGCCAAATTTCCCATCCGTTCCCGGACCAGAGTGTTCGTCTTCCCATATCTCAACACTGTCCCAATGTAGCGCTCCTATTGTTATCGCATTATTGGCACTATATCGTGTATTAGCTCTCCCTCCCCAGCTGCCAACTTCTGTTTCGGTATCCCAATGAATACCTTTCAGTTTTTCTGTTGCGCTCGTTGTGAGGCTTATTGAACCGGCTGCTGTGTGAAACATCAAATCCAGCGTATCGGCATCTCCCAATACTGCTTGTATCTTGATGTTATTATGATCGGTTAATTCAAATGGAATGGTGTCAACGGCGGTGCTGGTTTGAATTTTTTCCTGGCAAATTCCAATATTAGCCCCTGCTAAAATGATCAGCAGTGTCAGTAGTGTCTTGGCTATTTTGTAGTCTTTATTATTCATACTGTGGGTTTATGGATTTGGCTTTCTCGTGAAGAGAAAAAGGCTTTTTTGGCTGGTGTTATCGGATAGGGCGAAAGTGATTGGCATGGCAAAAAATGTTTCTTTTTATATGGTCACACCTCTCCAAAATACACAAAAGCCGCATCAGGTGGGTATCGTCCGATGTGGCTCAGCATATTGCGCTCGATTGCTTACCATAACAGTTACTCTATCCTTTCAAAGTAATTGTCACAGCCGTCTATATAGCCATGATTAAACTCTACTTTTTCCTCGCAGAATAATATTCGTCCACGAAGCTGGCTTACCGATGGCTCGGCTTTTACTGCAAATAAATGTACATCACCATTCACAACTTTCCACGTTGAGGTTTGAGTTATTTCTCCATTTTCAATGACGTCCAGTGTGCTATCAGGCTTAAATTCGATTTCCAATCCTTCAAATTCATCGCCTTTTAGATTCTCAAGAGTCCGGGAACAAGTAACAAACTGCCATTCCCACTTACCCAATAATGTATGATGGACTTTCTCCGCATCCCAGGTTGTTTCGTGGTGACAAGCCCAAATATCAACATGAGGTATCGGGGGCTTTTTATTACATGATAGTAGTATACTGGACGCTGCCCAAATCAGAATGAGTAACCGATTCATTTTTTTCATATCTCCTTTTTATAAAAAATATACACGCGCGTGTCATTACGTGCACCCGCAATATCTTTTATTGTTGGAGGAGCTAAAAGGCAAAAAAATGCCCCTCTCTAATTTTCAAAAAGTCCTACTCCCAAACATCTATACAAAAAGCCGCATCGAGCAACGAATGCTCAATGCGGCTAACGCTCACTCTTCCTTAAAAAGAGGCCTATCTATTTTTTCAAAACCTTAAATGTCTGAGTGACTCCGTTGATGTTCGCTACCAACATGTATGAACCTTGCGGGTACATGGATAGGTCTATTGTGGTGAGCTGTGAATTCAATCTGGAGGAATAAAGCTCCTTCCCAAAAACAGAATACAGCTGAATCCGGTCTTGCTCCGAAAAGGCTGTCTGCGAAGTCTTGAATACCAGCTCAGATGAAGTAGGATTTGGATACACCATCGCCTGATTGTCAGTATTCAACCCGGTTAGGCTGGTGGTTACAAAACCGCTGTAACACTCACTCACAAAGGCAGTGCTCAGTTCAGTACTGACGGTCAAAGTAGCAGAAGAGTCTTTACATATACATCTGCCGTCATTGTAATTGTAAGTCATGTATGCTGCATCTGTTTCAAAGGCCTTAAAGGTGCACTGCTCAAATGTCAGCGAATCGCTTGTGAGCATTTGGGCGTTATGACTCCAATTTGTAAAAAGCGTATTCCCGCCACTCCAATGATTCATCCCGGCTTGCTGATTGAAGTCACAAGGTTTGAAAAATAATAGATATAGCGTTCCTGTTCCTCCTCGTCTTACTCCTCCCCCAACATTGACTGCGATGGTACCGTCGCCACGTAAATCACCCACAAAGGAAATAGATCGCGAAAAGCGTTCCTCCGAACCTGGAACAAAAGCAAGGTTAAATCCACCTTCGAATTCATTTATTTTAGTATACGTTTTGACCGTCTTGTCGCTATTCAGATAAAGGATGTACGCATCGCCTCGGCCTTGCTGGTTGGCTCCGGTGATGAGGTCTGCGACACCGTCTCCATTAAGGTCGCCAGGGGCGCACATCGCATGCCCAAACTGAGCACCTTCTGTTCCATTGGGGTTAGTACCTGTTGTAAGCGTATCGTTAAATCCGCCTAAACCTTCGGTTATTTTCACTTTGGAGACGACATTGTATGTATTGGGGTCGAGCGATAATATCCAAACAGCACCTTTTCCTCCGTCAGACATAAAAGCGCCTACTGCCATCTCCTGGTTTCCGTCATTGTCGAGATCGCCGAGCATGGCGACTTCTCTTCCACCAAAATTGTCGTTGTTCTGCAAGCCCGCTCCGAAGCCTCCGCTTGTTGAGCTAATCGTCACCGTGCTATTAGGCATGACTTGTGAAGAAGCATCAAAAAACAGAATATCGATAGAACCACGATTTGTTCCGCCCAAATCAGCATTAGGGTCGCAAGCCACCAAGTCTATTCTTCCGTCATTATTCAAATCTCCAATCGCCGAAAGTCCCTGAGCCAGAATGCCAGTATTTTTCACAAAACTTTTTACCGTTCCATTTCGATTCAAATGAATAATGTACAATGCTCGATTTGTGGAAGAAGGCGCAGAAACTGCGACATCTGGAATGCTATCATTATTATAATCACCTATTCCGGCAACGCCATATCCAAAGAAATTGCCTTGCGTCAACGTTTCATTAAAGTCGCCTTCGAGTGCTGATATTTTCTGATTGGCCTGAACGGTACCATCATTATTCATAAAAATAATGTAAACCGCTCCTGCATCTGTCTCCCCGTCATCATCAGAGCGAGCGCCGATGATCATATCCAGAACACCGTCTCCATTGATATCGCCTGCGACATCATGGTCGCGGCTAAAGCGGTCCCCCGCGTCAAGGTCTGCGATAAATCCGCCTGAGCCTTCTTCGATCTTCACATAGCCATCGGGGCCGTATTGGGTGCTTACTTGAGCCAAAACAAAACTTGTTGCTGAGCATATTGCCAAACAAGCGATTAATCGAATACAATAAGATACCATGTGATTGATTTTAATAATGTGTTCTTTTAGAACACATTCAATCAATAAGGTTTAATCTGGCTCCGATGATTCTTTCATAGAAGTTATCCAACGAAGCCCCGAAAGGTTGTCATGTCGAGGGTTGATACAGAC
Source organism: Bacteroidia bacterium (assembly GCA_045106685.1). Taxonomy (GTDB): domain Bacteria; phylum Bacteroidota; class Bacteroidia; order J057; family J057; genus JAUIGE01. The sequence continues at coordinate 9,572 of JBGCFB010000128.1, forward strand.
TTTTGCCTGCAATGCATATTTTGATGACATTCACTTTTGCATGCTTGCGAAAAAGCTCCAGAGGAGCTTAAGGTGGGTAGCTTAAATGGGGGCCCTATTTTTCGCTTCGGAGAAGCGAGACATTGTCTGTCCCACTTCTCCGAAGCGGTTTTTACACACACATTGCGTGCTACCAACCTTGTGCTTCTCTGAAGCACAATTGCCTTTGGCAATAGCATGTAAAGAACGAGTATTGGTTTTTATTTGACTGAAAATCAACGAGTTACAAAACTTGTCATAAGCAGCCGCGAAGCTGGCGAGATATCTTGACTTTCAGTATAAAGGTCGCCAAAGTCAAGATTCCTCCTCAGCTACGCGAGTCGGAATGACAGTTTTTATAATAAAAACGGATCAAATTTATTCGTTAAACAACCTCATTGTTTGGATAAATATACCCAACTATACGATTTATTCATATTTGAGGTAGCCCTAGATATCTAAAATTCCTCATCCTCGCTTTCCTCTCCCAAATACGCAAAAGCCTCATCAGGCAGGTAGCGTCCGATCCGGCTGAGGGTATTGCGCTCGACGAGGCGTTCGATAATATTGAATTTAAAGATGTCAGCGGTTACTTCGCCGACTGCACTGAGCGGAAAAATCTGGGTGCCATCGAGTATAAAATGGTCTTGCCAGCGCTGTTTTCGTGGATTGAAAAATCCGACTAAGTCACCGGTGGATGCTAGCGACGCAAGGTCGGAGCCTTTGGCTCGATTGCAGGCCAGGCAAGCATAAGCCAAATTATGGAAGTCGTTCCCACCACCGTGCTTCACACTGATGATATGGTCGACCTCACAACCAAAGAAGGTATCTTCTTCAGCAATCAGGCAATATTCACATATAGAATGGGCGCGCTCAGCTACACGCTGGCGCAAGGCTTTCGGAATCGCCTTTCTCATGCAGCCAAAAACTCTTTGGCGCGGGCTTTGGCTAAACGCATCAAGTGCTCAATGTTCATATACTGATTGAGTTCGTAGCGTTCTGTATCAGAAAGGTTGCCGTCTTTTTCTTTGTGTAAAAGCACCGTAATCCGCTTCCGCGTGTCAGGAGAAGGCACAAATGCGGCTACTTCCTTGGCACTGGCCCCGGCAGCAATGAAGTCTACAAGTTCGTCGTAAGCACGCATAAGGTTGTTTATTCTGTTGTCTAATTTCTGCAAATTTTACGAAACAACCAATACGGATGTTATCTCTGTGAGTTTCGCAGTACATTTGTAGCAATTATTGAGGCTTCTGGCTGCTAGCTACTGGCATTTGGCTTTAAGGCAAGTATTTGCCTTTATTATGCGTAAAATGCGTTATTCCAGCCAAAAGCTAACCGCCAAACGCTAATAGCTATTAAACCATGCACGAAAGTATTCTTTTTTCTCAAGACGGCGCCATCGCCACGATCACACTAAATCGCCCCAAAGCATTCAACTCGTTCACCATGCCTATGCAGCAAGCGATGCTTGAAGCACTTGACAAGGTACGGAGTGACGACAGTATCCGCGTATGTGTGATCACCGGAGAAGGAGAAAAAGCATTCTGTGCAGGACAAGACTTACGCGCGACTCAGGAGCCTGATTTCGACTTTACCAAGGTAGTAGAAGGTGGCTACAATCCGATGATCCAGGCGATCCGTGATATTGAAAAGCCATTTGTGTGCCGCCTCAACGGTGTGGCCGCCGGCGCAGGCGCCTCGCTGGCGCTTGCATGCGACTATGTCCTCGCGAGCGAACGCGCCAGCATGCTCTGGGCATTTGTCAATATCGGTCTGGTACTCGATAGCGGAAGTTCATGGTTTTTGCCTAAGCTCGTCGGAATGCGCAAAGCGTTTGAGTTGGCAAGCCTCGGAGAGAAAATCGATGCTGAAACCGCTTTTGAGCTTGGCATAGTAAATAAGGTTGTGACTGCCACCGACCTGGACAATGCTACCGCCGATATTGCTACGCGCTATGCTCAGATGCCTCCACTCGCAGTAGGTTATATCAAGCGCATGCTCAACAGCGCCGAAACTTCTTCGCTCAGCGAAGCGCTCAATATGGAACTTGAGCTTCAAGCCAAGGCTGGAAGCACGGCTGATTACGCCGAAGGCGTGGCGGCTTTTATGGAGAAGCGCAAGCCTGTTTTTAAAGGCAAGTAAATCGCTTTGTGATTTTAGTGAGATACCGTTTTGAGGCTTTAGCCTGAATTATTTTCATTATTGCCAGGGGAGGGAAACTCATTTATGGCCTGGCATAGCAAGAATCGCGTAGCGATTGCCCTCATTGCCCAGATGATAAATCATCGGGCAATAGTGAAAGATATTTGGGCTAAAGCCTCCAAAAGCTTCACTAGAATCGCGTAGCGATGCTATTGCAGAATGCTGATCGGTCGGATCATGCTTTCCTCAAGGGAGATGAAGGTTTCGGTGCGCTGGATGGTGCCGATGGTCTGGACCTTATCATTGAGGACGTGACGGAGCTCGCGGGTATTTTTGCAGACGATTTTGAGAAACATGCTGTAACGACCCGTGGTGTAATGCACTTCTGTGATTTCAGGAATATCGTTTAACTCCGTCGCGATTTCGTTGTAGAAAGAGCCTTTTTCCAAAAACACGCCTACAAAAGCACTGATGTCATAGCCAAGACTGGTGGGATCGACCTCAAGGCGTGAACCTGTTACAATTCCTTTTTCGCGGAGCTTTCGCATACGAACATGGACCGTTCCACTCGAAATACCGAGTCTTTTGGCGATTTCTGTGAAGGGTTCCTGAGCATCTTTCATCAAAGAAGCCATGATTTGGAGGTCCAAATTGTCAATACCTGAAACTTCAGCCATGTTCGTCGTTGCTTTTTACAATAATAGCAACAAAAGTATGCTTTTATTGCAATATTTTACTTTTTTAAATAAATCATTGAAATATTTTGAATAAATACCGCTATTCTTTTTATTTGTGTCAACAAAACGGGGAAATAATTACCAAACTTGTAACGAAAGCCCCGATTCTTTGAAAATACTGTAGGGTGATGAAACTGGCAGACATGCCCTCCGGTCTCGGGGGTGAGGACGCAGGGAAAAATCTACCGCCGGGTAAGACTAACCTCCTCGTGAAGGTTCGATTCCTTCCCCTACAGCTGCTGTGGTTTTTAGCAATCTGGCTTCCAGCTTCCAAACGTTGATTTGAGTCACCGTTTGGTTTCTGGGAGCCTTTTTTATTCCTAAATGCTTGATCCTAAAAAGCGAAGATCAAACATCTAGGATCGAACAGCGAGGTTTTTTGAACAGCGAGGACCTATACAGACAACTACTTTTTGATAAAATTCGATATTGCTGCAAGTCACCACACTTAGCCACCAGTCTAGTGCGCTAAGTACTATGCCTGCAATAGTAAATTAACATTCTATAATCGCTAATCCATCTTGCTAAATCGTATTTCTAGGCGCAAGCAGAGCATGGAACGGAGATTGGAGAATAGTGATATTTGATTTCAGACCTAGTTCCTTCGTCACTAGCAATCTCAACCTTTATCAACCATGCACAAGTACATTGTAATTTTGCTATTCGCAGGAATAGCGAGCGGAGCTTTTTGTCAAGACTCAACCAGTATCGAATCGCACCTCAGTTTTGAAACCAAGGGCAGCGGCGCCCTCGCTGCGGGCGCGAATAACATCCAATGCTTCGGCTGCTTTTTTCAAACTGTACAGGACAATCCCTTCCATCATTTTGCGATCTATTCTGCCATCAATCACACGTTGACGATTGATGAAAAGTACAAGATCGAAACGGGTATTTACTTGGAGGAAAGGAGTTATTCTGGCGGAAGTAATACCGTGGCAAATTGGATCACTTTTCCCAAAATTTTGTTGTCTGCACGTGACACGTTTCAGTTCTTAAACACAACATTCAATTACAACCTTAAAGGCGGCGACTACTGGAATGAGGATGTGAATGACATGCTCAGAATTCACAATTTTGACTACCACGGACTTACGGCCGAGTTGGGCTACAAGGACTTTACGCTCGGCATGAATATCATCGGGGATTTGTCTCAAAACATCGGCTTAGGACTGCATCAATACACCCAATTTTATCTCAAAAAGAAGAGCCCCAAATTTGAGACATTCTTTTTCCTCACTGATAATCAACTCACGGATCGCACTACACATACCTTGCCGCAAGACTTCAATGCGGGCAACAATAGTCGCTTCTTTCTATCGGACAAAATACACCTGGAAGCACAGATTGACTTTAGGCTAAACAAGGCCCTGGGCACTTCTTTTGCCTCCGGATTCGGAATTGAGGGAGCATTCAAGCGGCTAACATTTCGCAGTAATCTCAAATTCTATCAAGCTGACTTTAACCGCGGATATTCCTCCAATGAGAATCTATATCGCGGCGCTAACAGCTACGTGGGAAGGCAACTATACCCACTCAAAAACTACTACCGCGCATACAGTCAGTGGGGCAATTATACCAGTCGACAAAACCGGGATATGCTAGGTTTTGAATTGCAGGTAAAGTGGGAACAGCCATTAAAGAAATGGGCGTCGGTATTTGTGGACGGGGACCTGAATATTATCGGCGACCCGCGAACCCAAACGGGAGTCACCATCCCATTATACACCTTCGGCTTACGCTCCAATTATCATCAGATTTTGAAGGTGGATTTATTTTTCACCAACAAGCATATGAACCTGGACAGCTTCTATCAGACCTTCCAGGCTAGCCGGCGGCCATTCTTTGGGGGATCGGTGATTTTGGACTTGAGGAATATAAAATTGATATCGAGGAAGGTGGCACATCGATCATAAAAGCTCAATCAATTTTCAAAAATAATGATTGCTCAATCTTTAATGGTCGATTGTTAGTGAGGTCTCTAAAATCCGTCATAACCAGATTTCCATTAGTGGTGAATTGATAGCGTTTCTGTTTGCGGCGAATGATATTAAGGCTGTAAACTTTTTTCTCAAGCTCAGCGACAATCTCCTTTCCATCATAAGTCACTTTCTGGGTTACTTTATGATAATAGGGCTTGAGAGAAAATTGATTTTTAGAAAAGGTCGTAAGGTAATGGCTTCCATCTTTTGACAATGAAAGCACCCATAATTGAGTCAGAAAGTTTTCTTTGGACCAAGGTCCCAACGAAGCTAGCGGATAATACATCCCCAGGATGGTATGTTTACTAAAAATGGAGTCAGTTTGAATAATTTTTAGCGTATCAATGAACGGCTTTAAGGCTTGTTCTATTTCTGATTTTGCAAAAAATTCAAATTGATTCTTTAGGGCTTTACATAAAGCAACACAATAGTCATCATCATGCTGAAGGTAATGGTAAACACTACCACTTACACTTGGGTATATGCCGGAAAGTTTATGTACTAATCCTTCACAAAATTCAGGATTGAGATGCGCTGCCTTCACGACCGAACTCGTCACGAGGTCTCGGTGCTTTTCATAGCCTTTAAAGTAAATCGAATCAAAGGTTATCCCTTGCTCATACTCTGCTCTGAGCCTAAATCGCCATTGATGGACATTGTGCTTTGGTTCTAAGTCGGCCAGCACGACCTCAATTGTATCCGTCGAAAAAGTCGCTTTAAAGGATTTTTGCAGCTGCGCAAAAAGCCGATTAGCTTCCGCCGGATTTGCGATTATGCTTCCTTCCTTTTTTATGTAGGATTCAAACTGAGCTTTGTTTTCGCACTGCTTATCAAATGCATATTGAATGATCAGTTTTACCGTCTCGTTTGGCGAAGCCTTACATACGCCTTGCTGATACATCCCTGTATTAAAAACGACTTCCCGTTTTGCCTGAGGTGGAATTGTGATAAAGTCTTTAGCCGTCTTGATTGTCCTGCCCACAGGCGATACAGGATAGTCGCAGAGCACATTTTCAGTTATGATGCGGAGATCAAAAAACTCAGGCGGATTAGGCGTAGATTGATTGGATCGATGGTCATACCTATAGGGAATCGGCTTTAGAACCCTCACGGTATCAGTCGTGTGATTCGTCGCATATGTCCACACAGTGATCTGTTCAGCATTCCCAAAGCAGGTGATAACATACAAGCTTATGGCTTGATTTTGCTGGGAGTCGGCGACATTTATAAAGGCCAAAAACAGCACCCACAACATCGTCTTTAAGGGTTTATACATATTCATTTTTGATGGTGAAATAGGTCTTGCTTTTTATCACATTGTGTAATTAAAACAAAACCAGGCAGGTTTTTGCTCAAAATGGACAAATCCTTTTCCAAAACGGACATCTTCGATTTTTGGAATTATTTTTGTTATAAAATTGAAGTTCAGATCACTACCTCAATTTACTTCACTTTTACACTTTTTACATGCTACGATTTTTAAAGCCCACGCGGGCGTTTTTCTTGCTTTGCTTGTTTTCGCTCATCGGCTATGGGCAGTCTTTGTACGCCACACACTTTGTGGGTGGTGAGATAACGTATCGGTACATATCGGGGACGACCTATGAGGTTACCATGAAGTACTATCGTGATTGCGATGGGGCTAATTTTAGTAATACGGAATTTATTTCAATCAGTCCCTCTATTAATGGAAATTCATCTTTTTCCGTAACCGAGGTCAGTAGGACTGATATCACTCCGGTTGGACCTGGCGGAGTAAGCTCGTGTCAAGGGGGAACTATCCCTGGCACACAAGAAATCGTGTATCAAGCCAATATCAGTTTTCCTGCACTTACAGGGGGACAAACATACACCATTAGCAACTCAAGCTGCTGTCGAAATAGCGTAATCACGACAGGTTCAGCTGATGGGAGTTGGTATATCTCAACGATTCTTGATCCTAATCTCACCGGAGGCAATACCTCTCCAGAGATCATTGTGCCGCCTGTTACCGAGCTATGCGTCGGGCAAACTTATAGTTTCCCAGCGGGCGCCTTTGACCCAGACGGCGACTTTTTACAGTACTCCATTGCTCCCTCGCTTGCAGGGCCAAATAGTCCAGTTAATTACAACGGTAATCTTTCGCCTACCAATCCTCTGTTCACAAACGGTGGAGTAAGTATTGACCGTACAACAGGAGTCATCACCTTTCAGCCTAGCCAAATCCAAATTGGCGTTTTGGCACTAAAAGTTGAAGAGTTTCGAAATGGCGTGAAAATCGGAGAGGTTTCGCGCGATATCCAGGTTATTGTGAAGTCTTGTGCTAATGTAAGTCCTGTTGTAAATGCTCCGACTACGGTAAATGCTACAGTAGGAACCCCAGTCAGCTTTAACGCAACTGCTACAGATGCGAATTTTAATGATATCGTAACCCTGACCGCTAATGCTGACCCTGCGGTGACGCTTAGTTCTACCGTCACGGGTACCAACCCCGTAAATGGATCTTTTTCATGGACTCCAGGACCAGCCGATGCGGGCAAGGTGTTTTCAGTGGTATTTGTTGCTACTGACAATGCGAGTCCAACGACAAATGTCAACTACGCCACCACTAATATCGTCGTTACCGCCGCAAACTGTAGCCTTGCCGTGAATGGGGTAATTGCTGTCGTGACAGATGCCGTCTGTAATCCTACAGGTTCCATCACGCTCAATATTGCACAAGCACAACTTCCACTCAATACCGTGCTTTGGACTGGCCCAAATGGCTTTACCTCCAATCAGCAGAATATTTCAAACCTAAGTAAAGGGGATTATGATGTAGTCGTGCGTGATGGACGTGGCTGCTTGATCAGCAAGCGCTTCTTTATCCGAGGTGATTCTGTAGCGCCTGTCATTACAAATTGCCCAGCAGATCAAACGATCACGCTAGGTCCTGGCGACTGTGATGCGACTTTCAGCTATCCTGCTCTGACCTATACTGACAACTGCCCAGCAGTGCCTGTCGAAATTCAAATTCTGGGCTTGCCTAGTGGTGCCTCGTATCCAGATGGAACGACGGTCAATACGATTATTCTGGAAGACGAAGGGCGAAATCGCGATACCTGTACCTTTAGTGTGACGGTGAATGATCCTACTCCTTTAGTTATTAACTGTCCTCCAGATCAAGCGGTCTATCTTGAAGTTGGGGAATGTGATGCTATCGTAACTTATCAAGTAAATTTTACAGATAATTGCCCGCCTGCATCACTTCAAATTCAACAACTAGAAGGATTGGCTAGTGGCTTCATATTCCCCGAGGGGATTACAAAAAACAAATTTACGGTAACTGATGTAAGAGGAAACACTGATACCTGTACCTTTGATGTTACCGTGAAGGATACTATTCCTCTTGTGATTAATTGTCCTCCAGATCAAACGGTATACCTTGAAGCTGGTGCATGTGACTCAGTAATCAATTATCAAGTAAGCTATACTGATAATTGTCCTCCTGGAGCTATTCAAATTCAGCAATTAGGTGGAGAAGCAAGTGGTATTAGCTATCCACCAGGAATAGTTTTAAATAGGTTTGCCGTAGAGGATAACAGAGGTAATGGCGATACATGTGGATTCGAAATTACTGTACTAGACACTTTCCCATCGCTTATCTGTCCACCAAGTAAAACAGTAGATGCAGACCAGAATTGTAGTGCCGTTGTAACGTATAAAGCTCCAATTATAAATAATGATTGTAGCGGATCTGGTGGATCAATCTTGATCACCGAAGCGGATCCCAACTCACCCGATGCGCTTGAGATACAAAACTTAGCGAATGCTTCGACTGATTATTCTGGTTATATTGCCGTTATAAGTAGCAGCTACACCGACATTAATACTTTCAATGCTACATTCTGGCAGCTAGGTACATTTGGTGCTAAAGAAATTAAACACAGAACAGATGCCACGAATAACAATTACTGGGGCAATAACATGTTCTGGAATTCTAGTTCTCCATCCTGGGCAATGATTATTGACCCTCAAGGCAATATAGTTGACGCAGTATTTTGGGGCTGGGATGCAGCAGCTATCGCGAGCTTCAATGCAAATATTAATGGTTTTCCAATAACGATCCCTACTTCTACATGGTCTGGAGATGGAATCAGTGGCTCATGCTCAGGAACAAACTCGCGCTCTCGCCAAGGGACCAGCGATAATAATGACGCATCCGACTGGGCTTGTATAGCTCGAACAACTGGTAATGCAAACCCAGGCTTTACTCCTCCAAATGAAGCAGGCGGGGGAGCAGGTGGGGGATCAGCGAATAGTCCTATGCTATTTTCAGGACTTAGTAGCGGATCAAATTTCCCTTTAGGAGTGAATACAGTTGGCTGGGCCTGGGAAGATGCTGCCCTTGGACTCAAGGATACTTGCTATTTCAATATAGAAGTACAAGATATGGAACCACCTGTAGTGGCATCATGTCCTACGGCATCTATATTTACTTGTGAGAATAGTATAGTCACCTACTCTACTCCAACATTTACAGACAACTGTGGAGGAACCAGCATCACAGGAACACTTATTACCGGCCAAGCTTCAGGAACAGTCTTCCCGCTTGGCACTAATACCGTCTCATATGGCTACACTGACCCTAGCGGTAATATGGAAGTGTGTAATTTCGATGTTGTAGTTTCTGGCCCAGTACAAGCACCTAACAGAACCATCCAAATTTGTAGCAATGCGCTTGTAGGTTTTGATCTGCAAGACCATGTTGATACAAACGGAAATGGCGTACAAGCTTCTTTTTCCTGGGTAGCAAATGCAGTAGGTGGTGTGACAGGAATTTCTACAAGCCCTCAGACAGGTTCAGTTATCATGGATCAACTTGTGAATACATCTCCTCGCAACAGGACCGTGGTCTACACCGTGACGCCAGCATCGCTCCCGCTTAGTGCGAACTGTGCTCCAAGCCCAACCTTTACTATTCGGGTGGTGGTGAGACCAGCGACGACTATTCCGCTCCAGATTCTGCCGATGACCGTTTGTCCAAACGGGGGCGTAAATGTAGCTGCTGCCGTACGCGACTTCTCGCTTAGAGCCACCGAAGTACGCTTCTTCGATGCTGATCCGAATACCGCTCCAGCCAATATGATCGGAAGCGCTCGCATGTTCCGTGGTACTGCTCGCACGAGTGACCGCGTGATGGTCTATCCTACAGTGACGACTACCTATTGGGTAACAGGCGTAAACGCATCTGGCTGTGGTCAGACCTATAGCTTTGATGTGATTGTACAGTCATGCGCAGTCAATATCGCTCCGATTGCAATTTTGGAGGGAGCGTTTGATGCCTCTGCAAATGGTCAGCGTACAAGTCTGCAGCAAAGCTCACTTGTGCCATCAACTGAGCCATACACAAATCTGGGTTACACCTTCGTAGGTGGAGGTGGTGAAACGATTAATCTTAGAGAAGGAACTGTTCCATCTATCGTGGACTGGGTTGTGATCGAACTTCGCGATGCAACTGATGCAACACGCATCGTTAACAGCCGTGCTGCGCTTATACTCAGCAATGGCCAGATCGTCGATACTGACGGCGTAAGTCAGGTGACGATGTCGGCTGATGCGAGCTTACAGTATTATGTCGCGGTTATTCACCGTAACCACCTTGGTGTGATGACAGCGGCGCCTGTCTCCATGGGTACTACGATCGACTTTAGTGATCCTAACCTCGCGGTTTATGGAAGTAATTCCCGCCTTGTCCAAAATGGAAAAGCCATGCTATTTGCTGGCGACGCCGACGGAAACGGACAAGTGCAGAATACTGACGATGTTATGGAATGGGCTCCTAAAGCAGGTTCATCTGGTTACGAGTCAGCTGACTACAACCTCGATGGACAAGTACAGAATACCGACCGCGTGTTTATCTGGACACGCAATGTCGGTCGCGGAACTGCCATTCCTCGCTAGTTTCGAACAGCATGTAAAATGTATGGCCGCATCAGGATGAATCCTGGTGCGGCTTTTTTGTAATTCTAAAAACCTTAGTTTTGGAGTCACATGGACAACTCCAGCATAATTATTCCGCTTCTGATATATGGTATCATTCCGGTGATCGGGGGAATAGCGTATTGGTTTTTGGTACAAAAAATTAAAAAGGAACAGATCACGCAGCCTCCTATCCCAGACCTGCTTGTGACCTTTCTGACGTATGGCGGATTGTTACTTGTGCTACTGACGTCAGTTTTTTGGAAATGGTCGGGAATGGCCTCGATAGGAAGTGCGTATCTACTGCTAGCGGCGCCTATAATCATGGGTATTATTGCTTATCGCAATCATACCAAACGCGAGGTATCGCCTTATCATAATGGTCTCTTTTGGGCAGGGTCGGCGTATCTCTTGATCATTGTGATTGCGTTTTTGGGGAGTTTGGCTTTGCCAGCGTAGCTGGGAAAAAGGCATGCCTTTGGAGTTTGGGAAAAAGGCATGCCTTTTCTCTACCTTTTTATCATGAATTTTTGTGTTGTGGCTGCGCCATTTTCGCATTGCAGTTTGAGGAAATAAAGCCCTGATGGCAGATGCGATATGTCCAAACTTCCTTCAGAAACAGGTAAAGCATACTCCTTTTCGTTTATGATTTTACCCAAGCTATTGAAACAGCTAACCTTCATAGGGCCTGAAAGCGAGCCTTGATCCATCATAAAATGAATTTCCGAGTTCGCCGGGTTTGGGAAAAGGGTTAGCCCGAAAACCATATCCTGCTCCTCTATACCTGTAGGTGGCCCGCCCACGGTCATCACGCTGAAATCATCGAGATAAAACCCTTCCCCATTAGGCACATACGGATCGCTATTCAGGCGAAAGCGCACCATGACCATATTCCCTAAATATTGACTCAAATCTATTTCCTCGTGAATCCAGGCTTCTTGTTTGTATTTGTACACCATCTCTAGACCTTGCGAGGCCCCATGACTCGTGCATGGTGTTTCCCAACTCGTTCCTAAATCTGTTGAAACTTCAAGGACGGCATGATCATCTCTAAAATACCTATCGAAATCGTCGAAATCCCACTTACATCGATAGCTCAGAAATGCATGATCTACCGTAACGAGATCGACTACAGGTTTAAATGTGATGATATTCGTTAGGCCACCCGGAAATGGTCCTCTAGGAGAGTCATGAAGTACACTTTTACCGTCCTCACTCACCACGCCCCAAAGATCCGAAGACCAATTTGTAAGCGTTTCGCAAGGATCATTATATACAGTATCCGCCCGAATAAAAACTTTTGTTACCGTATCAATAGTCTCATATTCTCCATTACTCCACTTCAGAAGATACTGAATTTCGCTATAGTTTGGGAGGTTCGAAGAAAGGGTATATCCAATCGAATCTGCAGTAGTCTTATCGATAGGCAAACTTGTATAGGTTTTGGAAGAATTGGAAAGGACTAACCCTTGACTCAATGGTGTAATACTAACCTCAACCGGGTATTGAAGGCTTTTCAAGCCTAATGCCTTAAGGTCGTATCTTAAGAAGCCAGTTGTTCCTGAGAGTAAAACCTGGTCCTTGCTATCTTCTAGTTTCACATAGTCGTTGGCCATTAATCCAGCTACTGTGTTGAGATAGATGTTTTGCTTACAAAGCGTTTCAATTTTTGATGCTAAGGGCCAAAATGAATTTCCGGTCTCTACCACAAAGCTCATGGCTCTTGGTTTACTTCTACGTTCACCATAAGCCCAATCCGCAAAGCTGCCGTTTGTAAGGTAAAATGCTGATGCAGGCACTACATCACGGCGATACTCATCGGCGAACTCCGTACCCATTCGGTTGAACCTGTCGGAATTCGGATTAAGACTAAAGGTGTATCCCCAAGGATATTGTATATTATCATTATAGGCGCGTTGGTCTATAACAATACCGAAGCTACTAGAATCGCAAAGGAACTTTATCGCTTGAGTTTCTGGCTCAGAGAAAGGAGACCTGCCTCGATATACTGGGGAAGACCCGACTCCAGATGAGCCAATAATATTAGGCCCCCACTCGTAGCCAAAGTTACGGTCAAGGTTAACTCCGAAGGATCCGTTACCATTATTCCTTCTATTCTTCCGCCAAAGTCCACCTCCATTTGGGTTGGTAGTCTGATTGTAAACGTAGCCATCAGGATTCATGCAAGGAACGAAATACAACTCAGTATTATCAATAAGATAGGTAATACGATCATCCAGACCATAATTTTCTAGCAGATAGTACATGTAAAAAATACTACTGGAAAGTGTGATAGGTTCTCGTCCACTGCTTAATGCACTGTATAGGACACGCGGCTCGTTTTCCTTCTGGTTAGGGTTATCTGATATTTTTAACCAATAAATAGGCCTTCCTTCTGCTGTTCTAAAAGTATCAATTTCAGCTCTTGCTTTTACTAAATTGGGATAGCGGGCAGCCATCGTATCGAGATGGTCCAACATCTCATCGTAAGTAAAGTATCCGCCCATACTACCAAGCGAGAAGCCCGTGGGAACAGTATGATTGATAGGGTCTGAAGCCCTACAATTACGGTCCCAGCTCGTTTTGAAATTACCCAGGTAATCAGCATCGTTCCGATTTTGCGAGGCATAATATGCAGACACATCGCTGATCACGATTTCGTATGCGATTCCCGATTTTTTTATTTGATCCAACTCAGCCTCAGCAAAATCGGAAAGTAAGGAATTGCCAGACCATAACCCTTCATCCAGGTTAACACCGGCACGCGCAAGATTTTCATACTGAATTTTGGTTCCATTTAGTTTGACTTTGTGGTAGGTTTGAGCGGAAAGATTGTGTGCTGAGAACAAGAGCAACAGCGTTAAAATAGCTCTTGATAGCTGGTGTAGGTTGATTGTAGTTTTCATAAAAATGATTCATTTTTTGATTGAGAAGTAAAAGTGATTTATGAAAACACATCGTGTAGTATTTAGAAAGTACTCCTTGCTACTTTAATTAAAAAGAAGGCAAGAGCGCGTGATAATCATTAGTGTTGCTCAAACTCAAAAGTGTTATCTACAAGCGACTATTTCTGACGGATTGATGAATGGATAAAGAGCATTCTTTTTAGTCTTTTAATAATTTCAAGACTCAAGCGATATCGAATAATGCTTATTATACTACCTTTGCGGCATGAGCATGCACTTCCATTATTTTGCCCTTAAAGCACTGAGTTCATATCTAAATGAACAGTGGGCGAACGCTCATGTTGAAGCATGCTTTTCACAGAATAAACAAGAGCTGGTCATTGAGTCTGATGCGGGTTATATACGCATCGGTTGCCAGACGCCACTGACATATGTATCGCCGGGAAAAGAATTTACCAAGGCGCGCAAAAATGTGGTGGATCTCTTTCCTGAGTTATTGAAACGGACGTTTCAATCTGCTGAGGTGGTGCCGCATGACCGGGTGATGTTGTTGAACTTTTCCAGAGGTTACCAACTGATTCTCAAGCTGCATGGCATGAAGGCGAATGTAATATTGCGTCAGTCTGGCACGACGATCAAGATTTTCAGAAAAGACAAAGAAGAAGACCGGGAATACCAACCTGTGGCGGGGCCATTTTCTCCAGAACACATTGATCAAAACCCTGAAAGTTCCAGCGTAGCCGCGATTAAACGGCACCTGCGCGAAATCTCACCGATTTATGATGGCGAATTTGCGAAGCGGATAGCGCGTGATATGGATGCAGGAAAATCGTTTCAGGAGGCATTTCATTTTTGGGAGAAAAAGGCGGAAGATGGGCAATACTATATTGTAAAGGAGGAGAAAAAAGCGATTTTGCTGCTGTTTGAACCGCTGGACACGGCGCTTCCTGTGCAAGCTCAAAATGGCATAAAGCAAGGCATCGGTTCTTTTTTGGCAGCGCACTACCAATACAGCGGCTATCACGAACTCTACCGTAAAGTGCAACGCGAAGTAACCAAGCCTGCGGAGAAGTTCCGCAAGATTTATGCGTCCTATCAGGATAATATCAAGCACCTGGAAGAGAGTCGTAATCCGGAAGAGCTAGGCCATATTTTGATGGCGAATCTGCATGCAATCGAGCCTGGAGCCAAAGTGGCTGAGTTGGACGATTTTTATCATGAAGGAAAGGTCAGAATAAAGCTCAAACCCAATATTTCGCCACAGGAGAATGCGGCCCGTTATTACGACAAGAATAAGCAACGCAAAGCCAAGCTTAGCTATCTGCGTGATCAGCTTGACGAGATCGAAGAAAAGCGCAATGAGGCGGAAGCGAATCTGGAAGCCATGAGCAAAATTCCTGCTCCGACCGAGATCCCATTCGATCCTAAAAAGGGTTTTGATGCGCGTCAGCTACGTGAGCACAAAAAGCAGCTGAGAGCGCTTTTGAAAGAGAAGGAAGCAGAGGAAGACACCAAGCATCCTTTTCGCACCTTTCGCTTTCATAATTACGATATTTTTGTGGGGCGAAATGGTCCCAATAATGACTTGCTCACGTTCAAGTTTTCTTCGAAGGAAGACATATGGCTTCACGCCAAAGATGTGCCTGGCTCGCATGTTGTGATTCGCAATAAGCCCGGCCACCCACCACCGATCGAGGTGCTGGAATACGCCGCAGGCCTGGCGGCTTATTACTCCAAACTCCGTAACGAAACGCTCGCTCCGGTGTCTTACACGCCGCGCAAATACGTGCGCAAACGCAAGGGTGATCCGCCCGGTATGGTCGTGGTAGAGCGTGAAGAGGTGATTATGATGGAGCCTGGAAGGTGATTAGCTGATTTGATGATGAACAATTCGATGATTCGTGATAAGAATCATTATAAATTGTTCATCATACATTATACATTGCGCAGCTATGGCTAAGATTCGCATACTCCGCATCATCAACCGTCTCAATCTGGGCGGTCCGACGTTCAACGCAACGTATCTATCGGCATACATGCCTGATGAATATGAGACCTTGTTGTTATCAGGAGAAGCGGACGAGTCCGAAGCGAGTTCGGAGTTTATTCCAATGCAACATGGCGTAACGCCGCAGTATGTGCCTGGCATGCGCCGCTCGATTCATCCGGTGAAGGATTATCCGGCATACAAGCATATCATGCAGGTGATCAAGGACTTTAAGCCTGACATCGTCCATACCCACGCCGCCAAAGCAGGCGCTTTGGGGAGGCTGGCTGCCTGGCGATCCGGGGTTCCAGTTGTTGTACACACCTTCCACGGACATGTGTTTCATTCTTACTTTTCGCCTGCTAAAACGCGCGTATTTTTAGGAATAGAGCGTTTTTTAGCAAAAAAGTCAACCGCGATCGTGACGATCAGCCCTGAGCAAAGGCGTGAACTCACGGAGGATTTTCGCATCGCTGAAGCTGCCAAAATGCGGGTTATACCATTGGGTTTTGACTTGGAGCGATTCAGAGAAAACAAATCTGAAAAGCGGGAACAGTTTCGCAGTCAATATCAGGTCAAGGATGATGAAGTCGCGATAGGAATTGTGGGGCGCCTAGCTCCGGTGAAGGACCACGGTCTTTTTCTTGAAGGGCTGAAATATGTACTTGACAACACCGCGAGTAAGGTGCGCGCCTTTATCGTTGGTGACGGTGAGACGCGCGCTGAGGTGGAGGAAAAAGCGCGTGCGCTCGGCATTGCTTATTCGACTGAAAAAGACAGCCTACACAATCAACCGCTTACATTCACCTCCTGGCGTCGTGATATCGATGTGGTAAATGCGGGCCTTGATCTTGTGGCGCTTAGCTCAAAAAATGAAGGCACACCGGTCAGTCTTATCGAGGCGCAGGCTGCCAGTAAACCTATCGTTTCGACACGCGTTGGTGGGATTCAGGATGTGGTCGATGAGGGAAAAACGGCGCTCCTGACGCCTAAGGGCGATGCCCTTGCCTTTGGGAAGGCGATGCTTCAACTAGTCGAAGATGGTGCCATGCGCAAGGATTTTAGTGCTGCCGGAGCATTCGTTTTTGAGCAGTTTAGCTATCAGCGCTTGGTGCGGGATATGGATGTGTTGTATAAGGAGCTGTTGGGTAAGTAAGTTTGGCTCGCTGATTTTGATGATTTTGTATGATCTGATTTTGGCTCGCTGATCTGCATGATTTTTATGATTAGTTTTGTCCCTTCAATCCATCAATCCGTTTTCCCTTCAATCCTTCTTCCTCTAATCCTTCAATCCTTTTCTTAAATAATGGAAGCCTACGTTAACCGACTTACTGACAATCGTGGTGTGTGTACGATCACATTTTTTCACCCACAGAGTAATTCACTTCCAGGAGCAATTTTGCGCTTGTTGGCCAAGACGATCCGCGAGGTAGGTGAAGATGATAATGTAAAGGTGATCATCCTCAAGTCGGGTGGCGACCGCACGTTCTGTGCTGGAGCTTCTTTTGATGAGCTTATTTCGATTGAATCAGAAGCTGAAGGCTTGACCTTCTTTTCGGGTTTTGCGGAAGTGATTAATGCTTGCCGTACCAATCCTAAACTGATCATTGGTCGGGTGCAAGGAAAAGCTGTGGGTGGTGGCGTAGGTGTTGCTTCTGCCGTGGATTATTGTCTGGCGAGTAAGTATGCGGCTGTGAAGCTTAGCGAACTTGCGATTGGGATTGGACCGTTTGTGGTGGGGCCGGCGGTGGAGCGCAAGCTCGGCACTTCGGCCATGAGTCAGCTGGCTATCGACGCGAGCAACTGGCGTACTGCCGAATGGGCTTGCGAGCGCGGGCTTTATGCCGATGTTTTCGAAACGGTAGAGGAACTGGATGAAGCAGTAGATGCCCTTGCGGGTAAGCTTGCAGCTTCCAATCCGGAAGCGATGCGCAATCTCAAACTCAATTTTTGGGTTGGAACGGATCACTGGGATACGCTTCTGGCGGAACGTGCCGCGATGAGCGGAAAGCTTGTCCTTTCAGATTTCACACGTAATGCGATTGCTGCTTTTAAGAAAGGCTAATCAGTAGTTTCTGTTTTCATCATCGCAACGATGGATGGAGGAATATGAGGCTCGATTTCATCGAGTCTTGCATTCATTTCTGCGTGTTTTTCTGGGTTATCCTGATGATATTGACGCAGATAATAAAAGCCTGTATACTGAAAGATATGGGACTCATCTTCTGTGATGGTCCACAATTCGCTTTCTGGCATTTCACGTATCGATTTCCCAGTTAAGAACAGGGTATTGGCACGAAATAAAGCCACCTCAACCTCTCTGGATTTACCTGGTTTTGTCAAGCGCTGGTATCGTTTTCTATCCGTATAAAAAATGCCTGTTTTACTGGGAAGCGTGGTCGCCAGGAAAATAAACAAGGTCATCAATCCCATAATAAACAAGTAGAATTGGGTCGGCTGATTTGTCAGAAAAAAACCGGCAATACAGACCACTAATAACACCAATGACGCTAAGGGTCCGGCAATCACAAGCTTGGCCATTTTGGAGATTACTTTCGGATCATCATGGTGTGGAGCAGTAGCAGCAAGGCCACCAAACGTATTCATATCGGTATTGAAATACACCTTCACCTTCTCCCCTACTCGCTTTATTCCCAAGAATCCCACGACAAACATTTCGAAGCGAAAGCCCTGAACCAAGCCTGTGAGAAGGTGCCCGAGTTCATGGATAGCGACCACGCCCTCAAAGATCAGAATGATGTACACGATACTCATCCAGGACATTTGCTCTTTCGCCGGCAATACGGCATCGATAAGTGAGGACTTTGCTACCGCATATCCGGCTGCTGCACCAACAAGTCCTAGTATAAACATGAAGAATATCGGCTTATATTTTTTATTCATGGAATGGCTTTATTATAAGCCAAATTTACGGATGCCTGGGCTGATTATGGCCACACTTCTATGTGACGATTTCTACTAAAAACCCTTTATCGCCATGCCCATTTTCACCAATTCTTCCACAAGTTCGACATCGATATCCTGCTCCGGATCAATATGCAGCACTTTCATGCGTGAGCGATTTCCTTGCTCCAGTTGCGGATGGTCCATAAGCTTACCATCTGCAAATCCGATATAAGGCTTGCCCGTTTTTTTGTCTTTCCAGAGATAGCAGAGCATTTTTCCGTCCAAGACAAAAAAAGGCATCCCATACTTCCAGGCCGTCTTGATCTCTTGGTCAATATTCAGAATAATATCCCTCAGCGCGAGCATACAACTTTTGGTTGGCTCTTCTTGTCTTATGTAAAATTGCTCTAAAGGGTTCATGCTGATATTCTTTGTGCCTGACCTTAAAAGGTCAGGCAATATTATTAATAAATAGGGGCTAAAGCCCCGAGACTATTCTTATTGCTTTAGCACCTATTTCTATCACTATTGCTTGGCCTTTTAAGGTCAAGCGCGAAGGTCATTCTTATTGCTTTAGCACCTATTTCTATCACAATAGCTTGGCCTTTTAAGGTCAAGCGCTAAGGTCATTCTTGTTGCTTTAGCACCTATTTCTATCACAATAGCTTGGCCTTTTAAGGTCAAGCGCTAAGGTCATTCTTGTTGCTTTAGC
>JBGCFB010000129.1:0-2940 GCA_045106685.1 Bacteroidia bacterium
CTTGAACCGAATATCATCAAGAGAAATTACGATGATTTGTTGGAGACTATTCTTGTAGGTTTTGATGCGCCTTCTTCAGAAACAAGTTTAAAGTACTACCCCAATTTCGGAAAGATTGAAATACTTGACGATCTTAGGAAAGTCATTTACACAAAAGAGACTAGCTCTTATTCAAATGAAATTGTCGTACCTACTGAATACCATGGCAAAAAAATCTATGTGAAGGTTCGTGCCTGCGCTGATCCAACCCGATTAGAAACAAAGGAACAATGTGGAGAAAATGCCAAAGAAGTAGTATTGCAGCTTTCACCCATTGCAGTCTCTAATGAGAGAGTCTTTGAACTTAATAATGTTCTCAATGACATGATGCTTAATGAAGATCAAATGCAGGAAATATGTCAGAATTTTAAGAAGGTATCCGATGCGTTTTTGGCAGTTGGGCCAGAGTCGAATAATCCATCTCAAGCAAGTCTTATCGCTACTGCGCAAATGGCCTCCTTTGATGCCAAAAGCTTTATGACACTCTGCTCATCATTTATGCTCGACGACATATTTGAAGCTAGAAAGGACCTAAGCGAAGGTGATAACTCGGCAGGACTATTACTGACCAACACAGACTGCAACGGATTTGGTGACACTGGTACTGGTACTGGTACTGACGAGGGTGGACGAACTTTAAGTCAATTAGCAGATGACTGTAATAATCGTGATGGCTATGTTTGGAACTCCGAGACTGAACAATGTGATGCCGAGGCAACAGATCCACTTGAAATAGACTATACAAAACAAAAAGAAGACTGTTTAGCAAAGACCGATGATAATGCAGAATTTACTTGGGATGAAGAAGGCAATGTATGCGTGCAGACTGTGACCAAGACTGAAGAGGTTGCCGGCGAAGCAGAGTGTATTAAAGAACAAGGAACCTGGGATTCTGAAAAGAACTCTTGTATCATCAAAACAGCAGAAGTTAGCTCTTTTAATGACAAAAAAATGTCTATCAATTCAATAAATGTCACAGGTCAATGTTTACAAGTTGGTGACTCAAATTCTGTAAAATCACTCACTTGCTTAACTGGAAAAGAAGCACAGCTCTTTTCATTTACCAAAACTGATGACAATAAGGTTGTGATTGAAAATATTGATTCCTCTGGAGAATCTGAAGCAAAGGTATGTTTAAAGCTAGGGGAAAAAGCTGAGGATGCTGATACTTACCCACTCGTCACAGGATCCTGTTCAGACGATCCTGCAAATGAATATAAGTTTGAACTAATTGATATTACATACGATGCTGACACTAAACTCTACAGGACCTTCAAATCTACAATTAAGGACACTGAAGGCAATTATTATTGCATCCAGAAAAGTGACGGTGACGTAGATCCTGAAGCAACGGTTTGCAAGGACATAACTGATAAAGACACCAAAGCACCTCAACTTTTTGAGCTTAATTTTTATGAAGAACCTGCTGAAGGATCTGCTGGAAAGGTTGCCGACTATCCGGAAATTTCACGTCAATCCTCTTTAGCATCTGAAGGCGGCACTAAAGCTGGAAAGCAATGTATCGAAGTTTCGAACGACGACAATGAACTTAGTCTCAAGGATTGTAATACCGACAGTGGTAACCAGTTGTTTCTTTCACAGGGTACTGGACAACTTCAGACTTTCACTAAAAAAGAAGGTGAAACTGGTTCTAATGTTTGTATTGACTATTCAACTGACGCAAGCAACCCTAAAGCTGCTGAGTGTGAAGATAAAGGCACTCAACGACTCTCGATATCAACGATTGGTGTATTATTTGAGGGTGAAACAAAAGATTTTCAAATGATTATGCGCAATGATGGTGCTTTAGACCAATGCTTAACCGTTGACTCAAGTAAATTTAAATTCGATGATTGTAAGTTCAACAATGGAAACACTGTCACCACTAAATATGAGGATTTGAAAGCCCAGCTGTTTACTGTGGTTGCTGGAGGTGGAGACAGAACTGATTATGAGAGTGGTGAGGAAGACGATGAAAAGGGATGGTTCCATGATCCTAAGAATCCCTTCGCCCCAGAAACAAAAGACGCTTGGCTTACAGCTGTAACGGCTGGACTCATTGTTGCTGGTGTAGGGTTATTAGCTCATGCAGTGATACCAGAACCAATCAACAGAATAGCCAGCGCAGCTACCACTCCATTCAAGCAAGATAGATGGGTCAGAACTCAAACTATACAAGACCAATTTGCACGTAATGGCTCAACGACTATAGTAAGGAAATACGACTATGAGGTCTTTAAAACACAAGGTTATCAGATTAAAACTGTAGATGGTGGCGAAACCCAAATACTGGATCGAAATAAACAACCAATTGCAGGTGCAGATGGTAAGCCATTGGCTTTTAATGAATTTGGTAAAGCTGAGATTCCCTTGGCGAACAACAGAAGCATTGAAGTCTACCAAAGTAGAGGCCAATTGCGAAGTGACCTGCAACGTCAGAAATTCCAAAATAACCCAGATCTTGGTAAGAATAGTGCGCCAAGAAGTTGGAAAAAAGGGTTTGCTGGCGCAATACTTTTCTCTGCTGGTGTTTACTTTTCGACCAACAGTCCAGGTGCAGGGCTTGTAGCTGAAAGTCTACCAGATTGTATACAGCTGGATTCAAAGAATTTTAGTGAATTGTCACAATCGGCAGCATTCAGTAAATTTCTCTGCGAAGTAGGAGGCCTAGAATTTAAGCTAGCTCAACTTCACAAAACGCGAGAATCTCTAATCAATAATAGGGATAGTGTTTTAGAAGCCCACGCAAAAGAGAAAGAAGATCTATAATCTAAACACATCTGCATACCAAAGCCCTAGTTAAGTGCCTTTTTTAACTAGGGCTTTGGGAAGAGCATACAGATTTCCATAGCATTTACCGCTAAATTTTCTCAAAAACCTTCCGAAACCATCTAGAGCAGT
>JBGCFB010000013.1:0-5279 GCA_045106685.1 Bacteroidia bacterium
ACTCGACTCTCAGGGCTTGCCAAAAAGCAGCATCCCGGCAAATGAAGCATTCGCTGGGATGTATTTTGTCGGATTCGATAATTACAGTCTGGGTGGACTACTCGGAACGATTTATGACGAATCGGAGCGTGTAGTGGAAGCGATAAGCTCAAGCTAATCTTTTTCGTACTTTCTCAAATTGCGAATGTGCAACGCTGTTATTCGTCTTTTTGTCTTGATTGAAGTTTGAGTAGGGCATTTTCTGAAATGCCTGTCTCAGCGAGAATTTCTTCTTGTGAATAATTGAGCTTGAGCATCATTTTAGCAAATTTTGATATCGCTTTCTGCTTTTCCATTTCCAATTCCTCTAACCGACTAGCCGCCGCTGCTTTCTCAGCATCGGTGATACGGAAATACATTTCCATTTCTTCTTCGACGGTAAAGTTATCAATCATAGCTTTATCCTTCAGGGGTTTTGATAGATATGAAGCAATATCGTTAAATTCCGACGGAATTTCATCAACTTCAAGAATGTAATTCATATTTGTAACACAGCTTTGATCAAAAAGTTGAAGGAAATGTTCCAAGCGGGTTCTCCGTTTTTCAGGAAGTCTGCGAATTTGGATAATATGACTTTGGTGAACCAGCGCCTGAACAAAGGTACTTGGATGCGTTACTTCTTTGCCTGTCGATGCATCTACTAATCTACGCTCCACACGAGTAGCCAGAACTGGCAAATCCGGTATATTGTAGCCAAGGATATAAATGGTGATAATAGGGAGTTGAGTAGATTGTTGATCTGCGAGTTCGGGAGTAGAACCTCTTGAATTATCACCATAAAGCCCTCCTAGATATTGTCTAAAGCGATGGACGTTTGTAGGCAACTTCGACTTTTGTAGTTCGATCATGACCTGCTCTTTACGGCCATCGGTATGTTGAATAGTTGCTTTAAGATCGAGGCGAAAAACTTTGAAGCCTCGGACGGCGCCTTGACGCACAAACTCTTGTTGATTGAGTTCTAGACTTAAGACCTTTTGGTCAAGAATCGTAGCGATCACCTTTTTGGCAAGGTGATTATTACTCATCAAATGTTTGAATGCGTGATCATACAGCGGGTTAGCTATGCGCATGAATAAAATACGAAAAAGGGGAGAGATGCGCAGCTTATGGGGATACCGCCGAAGAGGATACAATAATACGTAAAATATAAATATTAGCAAAATGCTAATATTTATATTTTACAAAGATCGATATGGTTTGCTTTATCTGAAACGTGAAAACTAATCTCCTAAAAATCAGCCGTTTTCGGTGCGCGAGGGAAAGGAATTACGTCGCGTATATTGGTCATGCCTGTGATAAACAGGACAATACGTTCGAAGCCCATTCCGAAGCCACTGTGTGGTGCTCCGCCATATTTGCGAAGGTCAGTATACCACCAAAGTTCCTCCTCGTCGATGTCCATTTCGGCCATGCGTTTTTGAAGACGGTCCAGACGCTCTTCACGCTGCGAACCACCGATGACTTCACCGATTCCTGGGAATAGCACGTCCATCGCAGCGACAGTTTTATCATCGTCGTTTTGGCGCATGTAAAAAGCCTTGATGTCCTTAGGGTAGGCGCGAACGATTACCGGCTTTTTGAAATGCTTCTCTACCAACCAGCGCTCATGCTCAGCCGCAAGGTCTACGCCCCATTCAACAGGAAACTCAAATTTCTTCTTTTTGAATGGCTTTGAATTGCGGAGCAAATCAACAGCTTCTGTATACGTGATACGTGCGAACTCATTGTCAACAACAAAGCGAAGCGTATTGAGCAAGCTCATCTCACGGCGCTGCGCCATCGGAAGGTTGCGCTCCATTTTTGTGATGCGCTGATCCAAAAAGGCGAGGTCTTCCGCATAGTTCTCCAGACAAAAATTGATCAGGTACTTACTGAAGTCTTCAGCAAGGTCCATGTTATCGAAGATGTCGTTAAAGGCGACTTCTGGCTCGATCATCCAGAACTCAGCCAAGTGGCGAGAGGTGTTGGAGTTCTCGGCGCGGAAAGTAGGCCCGAAGGTGTATACTTTACCCATCGCCATGGCGCCAGTCTCCGCCTGAAGCTGACCACTCACGGTAAGATTCGTCTCTTTTCCGAAGAAATCCTGGCTATAATCTACCTGTCCGTTATCATCGACGGGCGCCTTGTTTGGTTCAAACACAGAGACATGAAACATCTCTCCTGCGCCTTCGGCGTCAGAGCCGGTGATGATCGGCGTATGCAAATAATAGTACCCACGATCGTGGTAATATTTATGGATCGCATAAGAAACTGCGTGACGCAGACGGAATACCGAGGTAAACGTCTGCGTGCGGAAACGCAAGTGCGCGTTTTCGCGAAGGAACTCCATGCTCTGAGCCTTTGGCTGCAGCGGATATCCCTCTTCAGGATCAGATTTGCCAAGGATAACCAGCTCTTTTGCCAGAATCTCGACCTTTTGGCCTTTACCTTGAGACTCTACCAAAGTACCCTTCACACTTAAACAAGTATGAAAGTGGATGCTTTTGATCACTTCTTCAGGAAAGTCTTCGAAGTCAACTACCACCTGGATATTACCAAAGCCACTGCCATCATTCATCGCGATAAAGCGGTTGGAACGAAAGGCTCGTACCCAGCCCATAATATGGACTTCCTGACTTTCAGGGGCAGTGTCTAGCAAGGTGTTAATTTCTGTGCGACGCATGATATTGATTTGATGATTAGCTTATTTGATGATGAGCTAATGATTTTTAAGGCTGCAAAGATAATTAGCTGATTTGATGATTCGCTAATTTGATTATGTATTTTTCTCTTTGGAAGGGGTATCAATTAACAACACAATAAAAAATCCAAATAATACGCCAAGACCAAGGCAAAAATAAATCAACCCCATTCCGCTCAGTATTTTGTATTTGATATATGTGCCAAGCATAGTTCCCGCCCCAAAAGAAATTGCGATTACCGCTAGTAGCTGAAACCAGGGCCAAATCCTCAAATCAATCAATGATTCATTCCATTTAGGTAAATAAAAATTGGACGATGGCATAATACCCCGAATATACCTTCTGCTCAATATAATAGCTGCCCCAAATAAGAAAGGGAAAAATGCTAATAGAAGTGCATCAGGTTGGTTAGAGTGAATAGGTTGAGGAAATATTAGGAAAGGGAAGAAAGCCGCTACTGATAAAACTGTTTTTAGCAGAGCGTGTTTATTGAAATTTTTCATGGTGTGGTATTCCTTGAGCCGGTTGAACGGCTAGGTAATGAACAGATAATAAGCTGATTTGATGATTAAGAAATCCTCAATAAAGGATTTGTTTTCACTTCAGCTATTCAACACATCATCAAATCAGCTCATCAATATTATTTCGCGACTTTCCCGCGAATATTCCAGTTGATATCGGTACCATTATTGGTGGCCTCGCGATAAGTAACCCACTGGTTTACCGCGTTGTCATAAAACCAGTCGCCATTTGTGACAGCAGGGCCTACGTCGCAGCCAATAGTTTGCCCCTGAGCATTTTGTTGAAATTGCATCGATATCCAAAGGTCTTCGCCTTCTGGCACATCGATAGAATCATCCAACGCGATGGTATTCCATGCGCGCGCCTCACGGCCAAGGGTGACATCTTGTTGGTGGACCAAGGTTCTTGGTGAATCTGCCTCAGAGCCACGGTAAATTTTGACAAAGAGATTCTGAGGAATTTCGAAGATGTAAACATCCGCAGCATATAATTTGCCTCCAGCAGCATCGCCGAGGACACTTGATTCAAATCTTACAGCAGCTTCAAACGTGCCATCCGGAAGAATAGGAGATAAAAACTCGCCCTGATCAAGTCTGATTGTGAAAATGTCTTTATCACCCGGATCAGGCGTATCGTCATTTTTACATGCAGAAACAGTAAATAGGAGGAGTGTGAGACTAATTGCTAAAAGGGTTTTCATACGGTTTAATTTTGGTACAAAAATACGACTAAAAAAACATAACTGTATAGCCCTTTGGGTTTAGCTGTTAGTTTTGGGCCTGTGTTTTTATAAAAATGGCTTTCATTATTTTTTAGAAAAAAGCCCGAATAACGGCCAGAAAGCCAATCGCCAACAGCTAAAAGCCGATAGCCTAAACTGTTACCAACAATTCTCATTTGTTTCCTCCTTCTTTGGAGCATTATTTGCATTTGGTTTCGTCGCATTCATTTTTGATAATTTTTGGCACAAAAAATATTTTCATGAAAGGTATCATTCTGGCTGGAGGCTCCGGCACACGCTTATATCCTTTGACCATTAGTGTAAGTAAGCAGCTCATGCCCGTGTATGACAAGCCTATGATCTACTATCCGCTTTCGACATTGATGATGGCGGGAATCAAAGAGGTTTTGGTTATTTCTACTCCAAGAGACTTGCCATTATTCCAGCAATTGCTCGGTGATGGAAGCCGTCTCGGAATGGATATCCAGTATGCAGAGCAGCCCAACCCTGAAGGTTTGGCTCAGGCGTTTATCATTGGAGCTGATTTTGTCGGAAATGACGATGCCGCCCTTATCCTGGGTGATAATATCTTTTATGGTGATCGCATGGGCGAGACCTTGTTTGATGCGCGCAAGCGTATTACCAAGCATGGTGGCGGGATGGTATTTGCCTATCACGTAGCTGATCCTGAGCGTTATGGTGTTGTTGAATTTGACAAGCATCAGCGTGCGATCTCTATCGAAGAAAAGCCTGAAAAGCCGAAGTCATCCTATGCCGTTCCAGGAATTTATTTCTATGACGAGCAAGTAATCGATATTGCGAAAAACCTAAAGCCATCTCATCGTGGTGAACTCGAAATTACAGATGTTAATCGTATCTATTTAGCCAAAAACCAGCTTCAAGTATCGATGCTGGGACGTGGTACTGCGTGGTTGGATACGGGAACACATGCCTCACTGATGGAGGCTGGCGAATTTGTCCGCATCATTGAAGCTCGTCAAGGCCTTAAAATTGGCTGTATTGAGGAAGTCGCCTATCGCATGGGCTATATCGATGCTGCGAAGCTCGAAGAGGTTGCTAAGCCGCTTCTCAAAAGTGGCTATGGAGCATATTTGATGGATGTGCTGAAGGAGGGTTGATAAAACCTCGGACCTAGAGCCTAAAGCTTCGAACCTGAGCATCAAACATCTAGGATCGAGCCTTTTACAATCCGCTAGGGATTTTTATCACATACACGTCATCATCGCCATCTGAGCTGAAAGAATTCGAATGGCCGGCCAGAATATAGAACGATTCATGTTCGATAATCTCCTGGG
>JBGCFB010000130.1:0-26588 GCA_045106685.1 Bacteroidia bacterium
AAACATGCGCTGCTCAGAAGTCCCTGTAAATTATCGTGTGCGAATCGGCGAGTCCAAAGTAAGCGGAACCCTAAAAGGAACGATCATGGCCGGTTACAAAATCCTTTGGACGATCTTTCGGTACGCCTTTTAGTATAAAAATGGGTCGTTAATGATTATCACGGTTGCTGCCACCTCTGTCAGGTTCCAACCGCTTTACCACAATGCTTAAAGCGTTGACAGAGGTTAGCAACCCCAATCGTGATAATGCTTATTAGTCATTTAAAATTATCCATGACTAATGACCCATTATCAATAATTATCGAATCAAGGTTACCGTTCCATTCATACGCTTACTAAGCGTGTTACGGCGGAATCGTCCCTGATAGCTCAATACCCAGACGTAGACGCCTTCAGGCGCAGACTGGCCTTTGAAGGTTCCATCCCATGAGGCATCAGGGCCATTAGCAGAAAATACCTGCTTTCCCCAGCGATTATAAATCTCAAGTCTTACGTCTGAGATAAGGCAGTTCTGAATGATAAAAAATCGCTCATTATTTCCGTCGCCATTCGGGGAAAAAGCAGAAGGCATAAATACGGTACACTCGCAGTCTATCGATTCTACTCTAAACGAGTCTGTCGCAGCGCCACAGATATTGCTTACCTCAATGGTATAAAGCCCGCCTTGCGTAATGTCACGAACCGGGAATACGCTTCCGTCCTCCCATAGATAATTGGCTTCAGGCCAGCTTACATCTCTTCGTACAAACTCATCGTCACACAATGTTGTATCGGGAAAATCTGGCACCTGAGGAGGAGCCACCGTTGTAACAGTGATGTCATCCATCTCTGCCCCACAGCGATTGCTTACTGTTACCGTATAGATTCCAGCCTCCTGTACCGTATACAAATAGCCAGTTTCACCTTCTGGTTCCCATAGGTAACTATTTGGAGCTGACGGTCTGTCCTGCGAAAATGCATTTAGCATAAATGTGTCTCCCATACACATCTCAAAATCTACCCCCAAGTCAACTGGCGGCGGAGGTGAGTCAAATAAAACCAGAATCGTATCTCGAGCAGTTCCACATTCATTGGTGGCATTGGCAGTATAAACAGCTTCATCGGTAATGATGATATCTTGTGTGGCTGCGCCGTTGTTCCAACGATATCTAGTACGTGGAAATGTCCCCATGTCAAGTCGAAGTTGCTCCCCAACACATAAGGCAGTGTCAGCGCCCAGATTGAACTGAATAGGCTTATCAAATAAGACTTCGATACTGTCACGCACAGCGCCACATACATTGTAACGCTCACCCCAATAAAGTCCGTCTTGACTAATCGTGAATACGGAATCAGTCGTAACTCCGTCCGACCAGCGATATTCAGCATCATTGGCGGTGATATCCAGCGTGAGTGGATCTCCTTCACATCGGACCTGGTCAGGACCGAAGTTGATTGCAGGAGGTGTAAAGCGTAAACTGACCTCCACGGTATCACGCGCTGTTCCACAAAAGTTTGTAACAGCTACAGAATAGCTTCCACTTGTACTCGCGGTGAATGTCGGCAACACAGAACCATCCTGCCAACGATAGGTAGTTGGGAATGTGATACTAGCAAATGTGGCGTCAAACATGGTCGAAGCCTGATCACATAGATTTTGGTCTAACCCAAGGTTTACGCTAGGAGCCAACTCGGTCCCTACCAGAATGCTATCGCGTTGTGTTCCACATACATTAGTTTTTTCTGCCCAATAAATACCAGCCGCTTGAATAAGGAAAGTATCCGCATTACTCATGTCCTGCCAAGTAATTGGAGCAGTTGGTTGGAGACGTGGGACCAAACTTTGGCCCGGACACAGAATCGTGTCACGACCAAGGTCTACAGCAAGGTCAGCAGGATCATCCACACGAATAACAACAGTATCAAATCGCTGACCTCCACACTCGTCTGTTACAATAACAGTGTAAGTGGTTGTAGTCGTAGGAAATACCCTTGGATTCGGAATATTCAAATCTGTAATCGCTACAGCAGGGCTCCATGCATATGAAAATCCAGTTCCCGTATTCAGGTCTACTGTATCTCCTATACACACAGTGGTGTCACGGAGTTCATTTACAGTTCCGAGATAATTAAGACAAAATCGGTGACGATTAATTACGCTTCCCGTTCCGGCAGTAATTCCCCAGAAGACCGAACTGTTTCCAGAAAAATAGTCTGTAATAATGTCACCTTGATACGCAAGTCGTAGCTCACAATCATAATATACTTTGAAGCTATCCAGCACAGGATCCCAGGTCACTCGAACGTCGTGATATGCGCAATCCTCAACATTTCCACTATCAGGCCGGATACTAACAGGGCCTAGTAAGTTTTGGGCAGTGCTGTGATCATTATTTCCATTTCCCATAATGGCCATATGGTCAAATACGGGGTCCAGAAATTGAGGATTACGATAGGTGTCGAACTCTACCGAAAAGGCAGGATTTACTCCATTAATTCCTAAAAATCCTCCCTGACGGCCTATTGCTGTAACCCTGTTAACAAGGCTAAATGTCATTCCATCAGCTCCAATATCGGTACAGCCGAGCATGAAATCAACATTGATATCAAAGGGCTGATTGAGGTCAAGTGCAGTCATATCCCATACCGCTCCAGGCACAAGTCTGATGGAGTCAGTAACTTCATAACAACCTCCTCCTAAATTGGATGAAAGGCCATTAAGTCGGAAATTTTGGCTCCAGACATAGGAAGAAAAGAGCAGCATCAAAAGAAAAAATCCACGTCGAATCATATTCAGGCAATGATAAAGTCAGAAAAGCTACGAGAAGAGAAACATAGTACAAAAAATTGGATTATCTAACACGATCAGTAATGAAGGCGATTTTTTCCTTCTTAAAACTGGTATAGATCATGTGATGTGGTCCTCCATCGGGGATCCCTGTTTCTTGTCGAATTGTTTTTACAGAAAAAGGAAAAAACCGCTGTGTGATGAGATGTGGTTCTTTTCGAAATAGCTTCCGTAGGTTTTTGGGTTTATAGGCTAGCGTTTCTCGTATCGCAAAAACGCGTCCTGGGAAGTGTTTGGTATATTTTGAAGAAAAGTAAAATCCTGTACGATCATTCATTTCGGCTTCAAGTTCAGGAAAAAACTGCCTCATAAGCTTGTCTCCGGTACGACTTGCATAAAATGCAGCATCAGGCTCGTAAATATAGCTTCCCACCTGTGGCACCGCTTGAATTACAGGAACCGTGGAAGAGCCTAAAGGGAACTCATATTCAAATTCGCCCTGAGAACGATCACACCATATACATATAACAGCTGCATCACGATTCTCATTTTTCCAGTCAAGCTCAATCAACAATTCTTTTACCTCTCCATCGATACTGGTAAAAATAAGACGTTTAGATTCTGGAAAGTCACGTTGGGCAGCGCTCACATCATACATCGGCGATGCCTTGATCAAAAGCGTATTACCGATAGCGCTTAGGCGCGGAAGTAGCGCACGAATATCAGGCTTTCCATCTGTAGGGCCATGGTGCCTTTTTCCATCCTTCGCACGGCGATCAGGATCGACATAGATCAGGTCAAATTTTGCTCCTTCATACGCTGCTACAAAATCCTCCGCCTTCTGAAGGCGAACATCAACATGACTCAAGCCCATTTTGTCCATATTAAATACAACCGCATCATGCAATACAGGATCAGGCTCTAATGCGATCAGGCTTTCGAAGTTTTTGGCAAAATGAACAGTGTCGACACCCAAGCCACAGGTTAGATCGAGGAAGCGAGCGCCTTTCCAGCTCTTAAGCTGCGCAGCTCGTTCCGAACTGCACTGCTCGTACGCGCGTGGCGGAATGATACAGCTATTGGCTACCCATGAAGGAAGCTTTGCAACTGCTTTTTGGATAATTTTCAGCTGAGAATAGACTATCGGAGGAAGATCTGCGTTTCTATCTCTGGACAAAGCCAACTGGACAGGATCTTCGTTCCGATGAGCCGTTAACCAGGCCTGAACGTCCGCTCGCTTTAATATTCCGACATCTTCCAACCTCATTGTATGGTGCAATCTTACCTTTTTGTAAGTTTACGGTCTAAATAAAATAAGCACAACATGAAACGACTAAAGCGATTTACCCTGATACTCTTAATGCTTGGCTTTGTAGCCGGCACAATGACCATCTCTAGCTGTGGCAGCTCTAAAGTATGCCAGGCAAAGAAAGTCGGTAATCACCGATAACATAGCCCTTGGCGGCTGGCTATTTGCTTTTGGCTTGAACAATAGAGCTAAACGCCAACTGCCAAAAGCTGATAGCCAAGTTTAATTATACTCAAAGCGGACTTGTACATGCAGGTCCGCTTTCAGGCTTTGTGCCACAGGGCACGTCATCGCGACATTCTCAAGGACCTTCTTTTCTCCCTCTGAGAGGCCGTGGCCCTCAAAACGTATTACAGCATCCAAGGCTGCTATTCGGCGAGGAGCATCTGCCATGATTTTCTTTACCTCGCCAGAAAGCGTACCCATATCCCAACTGCGATCACGAGCCTTGATCCCCATAACGGTGATCATGCAGCTTACCAGTGCAGTCGCCACCAAATCGGTTGGAGAAAACGCCTCCCCCTTACCGTGATTATCGGTAGGAGCATCCGTAATGATTATTTGACCTGAGCGAACATGCGTCGCTTCAGTGCGAAGTTCGCCTTGATATTGAATTTTTGCGGTAGCCATCCCTTATATAGTTTCGTTGTGTGTACTGCGAAAGTAGAAAATCCCAGGCTAAGACCAATTACATTCCATCTGCGATTCATGGTATTTCAACCTCGGGATGCTACGGTTCACTTACTTTTATATGATAAGCTATCGATATAACACACAGATTTGAAGTGTAATTTGCTACACGCTTCAATTTATAGAACATGAATACCAAGTCTTTTTTACTCAATTTACTCATACTAATAGGAGCATTATCCACCCTCTCTGCCCAAACCCAAACGATCCGCGGCACGGTGTATGACGCCGAATCAGAGATTCCACTAACAGGAGCAACCATCCTGATCACAGATTTGACAGAAGCCATCGGTGCTTATAGTGATGATAATGGTCGTTTTGTCTTAAAAAATGTGCCGGTTGGTAGAAGAACCCTCAATATTAAATACCTCGGCTACAAAGAGCAGACGCTACCCAATATCCTCGTGACATCTGGTAAAGAAGTCATCATGGAAGTAAGACTGGTCGAAACAGTAACCCAAACCGACGAGGTCGTTATTTCTGCTCGTACCAAAAAAGACCTCACCATCAATGAAATGTCAACCGTAAGTGCTCGCACGTTCAGCCTGGAAGAGGTCACCCGATACTCAGGCGCTCGCAATGATGTCGCACGCATGGCTGGAAACTTTGCTGGTGTCGCTACAGCAGATGATTCGCGCAATGATATTGTTATCAGGGGCAACTCGCCTACTGGTGTTCTGTGGAGACTCGAAGGTATTCCAATCCCTAATCCTAACCACTTTTCTACCCTTGGAACGACCGGAGGCCCCGTGAGTGCACTCAATCCGAACTTGCTCAAAAATTCAGACTTTCTGACAGGAGCATTCTCGGCAGAATATGGCAATGCCCTTGCAGGCGTATTTGATGTGGGCTTGCGCTCCGGCAATAAAGAAAAAGGCGAGTACACGGCTCAGCTTGCCGCCTTTAGCGGATTTGAACTCATGGCAGAAGGCCCAATTAACACGAAAAAGAGCGCTTCATATCTCGCTTCCGCGCGTTATTCCTTTGTCCAGATCGCGGACTACCTGGGGATTCCCATCGGCACCAATGCAACACCGAACTACCGTGACCTTTCGGTGAAACTGGATTTTGGAAGAGGGAAACTCGGCTCGCTCGAGTTCTTTGGAATCGGCGCGACCAGCAATATCGATTTTCTGAGTGACGAAATTGATGGTACCGATCTGTTCGCAGATCCTAATTCCGATGCCTATGTCAAATCAGGCTTTGGGGTCGGCGGACTCAAGCATAATATTTTGCTCGGCAAAAAATCATATTTACGCACAGTCGCTTCTGTTTCTACTTCGCAGAATACCTACATACAGGATAATTACCTTGACAATCCAGAACGGACAAAGTTCGAAGCAATTAATTCAAAAAATGTCAGCACGCTCTATTCTGTTTCTTCTTTTATCAATAAAAAATATAGCGCTCGATTTACTGCCAGGGCGGGAGTGGTTGCAGAGATGTATCAGCTCAATCTGGATAATCGTGATCGCGACGGTCGTCCCGATCTTGATGGCGATGGCTTCCCTGACTGGGTGAGTATTTTTGATTTTCAGGGAAATACTGCCCTCTATCAGGCATACGTGCAAACGAAGTATAAGCTATCCGATAAGCTCACACTCAACTTTGGCCTACACAGTCAAATGCTTGCGCTCAATGACGACTTTGCGCTGGAGCCGCGCGCCGCAATCAACTGGGAATTTGGCAAAGGAAACCGCCTCAGTTTCGCTTATGGCCTACACCAGCAGATGCAGCCCCTACCGATCTATTTTTTCACTGAGCAAGTAGATGCAGGCGTCTTCGCACGCACCAATGAGAATCTTGACTTTACGCGCAGTCAGCATTTCGTTTTGGCATATGACTTGAGCCTGGGCAGCGCCTGGCGTATCAAGGCAGAAGCGTATTATCAGGCAATCGACAAAGCTCCGGTGGATCAGTTTTCAAGTAGCTTCTCTGTACTTAATGCAGGAGCAGACTTTGTGTTTCCAGACCGAGGCTCGCTCGTGAATAATGGCGAAGGCAGAAACTATGGACTAGAGGTAACGGTAGAAAAATTCTTCCAACAAGGATGGTACGGGCTTTTTACAGGCTCCCTATTTGACGCAAGCTATATCGGAAGTGATGGAATACGACGCAGTTCAGCCTTCAACAACCAGTACGTAGGGAATTTTCTATTTGGCAAAGAATTCAAGGTCGGTAAAAATAAGCGTAACGCCTTTACTTTTGACATGAAGGTAACCACTGCTGGAGGACGCTTTTATACACCGGTCGATCTCGCAGCTTCTCAAGCAGCAGGCCAGGAGGTACGTGACGAAACCCTGGCGTTCAGTGAGCGTTTTGATCCTTACTTCAGATTAGATACTAAATTTGGCTTCCGCCTGAATGGCACGAAAAAGGTCTCGCATCAGTTTTTTATTGACTTCCAAAATCTAACTGCAAACGATAATATCTTTACGCGCCGATATAATGAGGTAACCAATGAGATAAACAACGTCTATCAATCGGGCTTTTTCCCAGACATTCTATATCGTATTCAGTTTTAGGAAAGATGAAAGATAAATGGATTCGAATTGTTGGCTACCCAACTGTCATCATCGTGATGTCATGGGTATATGGCAAGGAAAACTGGGAATTGGG
This sequence comes from Bacteroidia bacterium, assembly GCA_045106685.1. Classification (GTDB taxonomy): domain Bacteria; phylum Bacteroidota; class Bacteroidia; order J057; family J057; genus JAUIGE01. The sequence goes on from JBGCFB010000130.1 coordinate 7,386, forward strand.
AGGGGCGGCAATATTGTCAGCCCTCACCATCTCGGCGATGCACACAGCCTCCATATGGGAAGGAGCACGTCGTATATTTATATATGCACGTCGTCGCTTTCCTGGCTATCACCAAACGGCACGCCGTATTATCGTCCAAAGCATTTTGACCATCGGGTATACCATCATTGCAAAGAAGGCAGTGAATGAAATCGTAAAGTTGACCTTTGGGCCAGAGGCTTGTATTGAGCAAGAAATGACGCCTTTCTTTGAAGCTTTCATCATTTTCATTCCACTCGTGATTACCTCTTTAGTATATGAAAGCGTTTACTTTTTCAATGCCTGGAAAGACAATATCAAACAAACTGAAGCGCTCGCACATGCGCATATGGAGTCGCAGTTTGAAGCGTTGAAAAAACAGCTCGATCCTCACTTTCTCTTTAATAGTCTTAATACGCTTTCATCGCTCATCGAACTTGATAATAATCCTGCCCAGGAATACCTGGAGCGACTTGCTGATGTGTATCGATATGTGCTCGACACACGCGAAAAATCAACCGTTACGCTGGAAGAAGAACTTCAATTTCTTGATGCCTACATGTATTTGAATAAGGTTCGCTTCAGAGAAAATCTCCATCTGGAACACGAGCTTTCTCCAGAAACATTTAGCAAACGTATTCCTGCCTTGAGCCTCCAGCTGTTGGTTGAGAATGCTATCAAGCATAATGTTGTTGGGAAAGATCAACCGCTCGCTATTCGGATTTTTAAAGAAGGCGATCATATCACCGTAAAAAATAACAAGCAGCTCAAAACGAGCTTTTCGCAATCCACACGCATTGGTTTACAAAACCTTATAGATCGATATAAACTGCTGGGTGCTGAAGGTATTATTGTCAAAGATGAGACGAATCATTTTGCCGTAAGTCTGCCTCTCTTGTAAAAAATAGCATACAATGATTCGAACCCTTATTATAGAAGATGAATATCCTGCGGCTGAACGACTGGAGAAATTGCTCGCGCGAATCGAGGAAGATGTAGAAGTGCTTGCAGTTATCGGCAGTGTAAAAGATGCGCTAAGCTGGTTCGCGACTCATGAGCTTCCAGACCTGATCCTTTCGGACATACAGCTTTCGGATGGGATTAGCTTTGAGATTTTTCAAAAACTTGATCTTCATTGCCCTATCATTTTCACAACAGCGTACGACGAATATGCTATCCGCGCATTCAAGGTTCAGAGTGTCGACTATTTACTCAAGCCCATTAAACAAACCGAACTAAGCAGTGCATTGGCCAAGTTTGGAAGAATCCATCCAGACTCGGAACAAGTATCTACACAAGAGAAACTACAGACTTTGCTAGCCTCTTTCTCTCAAAACGACCATTACAAAAAGCGCCTGCTTGTCCAATCACGCGAATCATTTATTCCTGTTAGCATTGAAGATGTCGCTTATTTTTATACTAAAAATGAAGTCGTATATGTGATGCAGCATGATGGGCAACGGTATGTGCTGGATCAAACGCTGGACTCGCTTGCAGGTGAGCTTAACCCTACATCCTTTTTCAGACTAAACCGCCAGTTCATCGCAAGTTTATCATCAGTCCGCAAAGTCAATAGTTTTTTCAATGGGCGCCTGAAGCTGACGCTTAATCCTGTGTGTGATGATGATGTGATTGTGAGTAGAGAAAAGTCCAAGCCGTTTAAGGTTTGGCTAGGAGGGTAATTATTCAAATAACCTGGATACAAAAACGCCCTCCAACATCACTGTTGAAGGGCGTATATATATAAGTAGTGTAATTACTAAGCGTCTGCTTCGGCGGCCTGCGCCTCGGCGGCGGTAGTCTGAGTATCTGCTTCTTCGATTCCTTTTGCTACGAGAATCTTATTCTGAATCTCTTCCAACAACTCAGGTGTATCGCGAATCAGTTGTCGCACGTTTTCACGTCCTTGCCCTAGCCTATCGCCCTCATAACTAAACCAGCTACCCGCTTTATTGACGATATCAAGATCGACAGCAATATCGAGCACCTCACCAGCACGCGATATCCCTTCTCCATACATGATATCAAATTCGGCGATCTTGAATGGAGGTGCAACTTTGTTTTTGACAACCTTCACACGTACGCGGTTACCCACGACATCGGTGCCATCTTTGATCTGACCAGAACGACGAATGTCGAGTCGTACAGAAGCGTAAAACTTCAATGCATTACCACCAGTAGTCGTCTCAGGGTTACCGAACATAACACCGATTTTCTCACGTAACTGGTTGATAAAGATGCAGATACAGTTCGTTTTGGCGATAGCAGAAGTCAGCTTACGAAGCGCCTGCGACATCAAACGCGCCTGAAGGCCCATTTTAGACTCACCCATTTCGCCTTCAATCTCAGCTTTTGGAACAAGCGCTGCAACGGAGTCAATTACGATGATATCAATCGCGCTTGAGCGAATCAGGTGCTCAGTCACCTCAAGTGCCTGCTCACCAAAGTCGGGCTGAGAGACAAATAGATTTTCAGTATCGATGCCAAGCTTCTCAGCATAGCTACGGTCGAATGCGTGTTCCGCATCAACAAAAGCAGCGAGGCCTCCACGTTTTTGAGCCTCAGCAATCATATGCAGTGCAAGCGTCGTTTTACCAGAAGATTCAGGGCCATAAATTTCGACAACACGACCATGAGGAATGCCGCCTACGCCAAGCGCAACGTCAAGCCCAAGTGAACCAGTAGATAATGCGCGAACATCAACGACTGCTTCGTCGGCCAGGCGCATTACTACGCCTTTTCCATATGATTTTTCTAGTTTGTCCACTGTCATCTGCAGGGACTTAAGCTTGTCGGCACGAAGATCTTTACTCATGATATTGAAAGATGGATGGTTTGGATATATATGTTATGTATGTAAAAGCATGTTGTCATTCTACTCTACGATCTCCATCGAGCGAATGCGTACCTGACGTAAAGGCTGTTCACCTTTTACCGGTACCTGATCTAAGGCGCGAACCACATCCATCCCAAGCAGTACTGCACCAAAGATGGTATACTGAAAGTCAAGATTAGGTGCTCCTCGTTTGCGGGTGTATGCAGAGCGCATCTGCGGTGTATAGTACTTCTGATCCTCATAGTTTTTATAACCGAGGAACATGTCAAAATCGATCGGATTGTAAGGGTCCTGCTCGTAAGCAAGAAACTCGTCGTATAACTTGGAGCGAGAACGCATGTTCATGCGCTTTTCAACTTCATCAAGATCCTCAGGCTCTACATTACTTCCTGTAACGATATAAAACTGACTACCTGAAGATCGCCACTCTGGATTTTTCTCATCGGGCTGACGAGCTGCTGCGAGTTTACCTTCTAAATGTATGTACTCTCCGGTTATCTCAGCAGGAAGTGTGTAGTTCACATCGATTCCTTGCCCTTTGTCAGGACGAGTCGCCGGCTCACCTGCCTGAACGATAAACCCAGGTACAATGCGATGAAAATACATCCCATCAAAAACTCCTGACTCAACAAGTGTTTTAAAGTTGTCTCTGTGTACCGGAGTCTCATCATATAATTCCAGCATAATATCGCCAAGGTCAGTCACCACCTTGACATGTATTGAAGATGATTTCTCTTCTCCGCAAGCAAGTGCGAAGCATAGAATGAAGAATATATAGGACAGTTTTTGCATAGAAAGACTCACCAATGGAAGGGCTAATCTACGAGTGTTTTTCCAAAAACACTAATAATAATAGACTTTTATGGCTAGTACTAGCTCTTTTCGCATAAAATTCATCCTTTTAATATGCTTTCCCTCCCCTTTGATACTTAGTAGCATAGAATTTGTACAATTGGCATAGTGATGATATTCACTTTTAGAAAAGCACATTCGGGCGTAAAAAATCCGGTTAAGCAAATGATTTTCTGTTCCGAATTTTCGGAATACCCGTTTGTGTAAAATAGTGTTTTTGTGTAGCATTGCTCAAAAGAAGACGTATAACGGGCTAACCAATCCTCAGCACACATTATGAACCGCCTTTTTCGTATCCTTCCTTGCCTTCTCCTGTTGATTCTCACCTGTTCAACCACCCATGCCCAGCTGTCCTATAATTTTTGGGACTATGGCTGTGATGACAATCGGGCTGTAGACCTCGTTGGTAAAGGTATGTTCGGAAATGTAGGGTTTGACACCCTCGCGATTCCTGACCCCGGCTCTGTATTAGAAATAGCCGTGGAAGCTGTCTGCAAAAGCAATTGCCCACCAACCGTAACATTCACGGCCTCACAAGGCGCTGCAACAGTAGCCGCTATTGTCCAGCAAAATGGCACAAACGGCCCATTTGGTTTTGCAAAGTCGTATCGTGCCATCTTTAGAGGCTCAACCGACTCTGTACGTATAAGTGGTGCTTCGGGAGGAGAGTTTTACTCATTCGTGACCTATGTCTTTAGAAGTAATACTGGCGCGCGCCAGCAAGCGACGATGGGACAGTTTCTCGATAACTTCTACTTTCGCTATGCACAGACGCTCAACTTCAATCTGCCGGCTGTAAGCGGGCCACGCGACATAACCGTAACCTTCCCTGTATCTGAATTACGCGATGATAACCGCGAGGCGCTTTTTGCCATCACGGCAGGCGCGCTTACCGACACCACAATCATCACTACATATGATACGACGCTCGGTAACTCATTCGCCATCGTGCAGATGACATTAGAAAATGTACCAGCAAGCACAAACAATCTCTCGGTGCACATCAGCTCACCAGCCCTACCAGGTGATGGAGACTCTTTCCATGCAGGCGTTATCGTAGAAGCAGAATGCCCAAATCGAGGGCCCGTGGCTATCAACGATATTAATAATACCCTTATCGATACACCTGTAGATGGTGACGTGAGCACCAATGACTATGAACCCGACGGAGATTCCACCGTGTTCACCTTATTGATGGGACCGGATAGTGGAAGTGTTGTGTTCAATACGGACGGCACCTACACTTATACACCCAATAGTGGCTTTGTAGGCAACGACAACTTTACATATGTAATCTGCGAAGCAGACAATAGCACGGTATGTGATACAGGCAACGTTACAATTAAAGTGCGTGACGATGACCCGAACACACCTCGCGCTCCTATAGCCAATGATGATGTTGCTGCAACACAAGTAGGCCTCCCAGTGGATGGCTCACTTACAACCAACGACTTTGATCCCGATGGAGACACCATCGCAGTAGACACGAATCCAATCTCAGGACCTAACAATGGATCAATTTCCATCGCAACCGACGGAAGTTTTACCTACACGCCTAATGCAGGCTTTATAGGAACCGACACTGTTATATATAGAATATGTGAAGTTAAGGCTGCACCAGCTGTAGAGCTTTGCGATACTGCTCAGCTTGTCATTACAGTTAGTGAAGATGACAATGGAGCCCAGAACGACCCTCCTTTTGCGGGCGACGACGGATTTGGCATTCAGATGGACTCTACTTTAACAGGAACACTGAAGCCTAATGACTCTGACCCAAATGGTGACGGACTCGTGTATACGACTGATCCTATTGATGGTCCTAGTCATGGTACTGTTACTATAAATACTGATGGAACTTTCACATATGTTCCGACTGCAGGCTACTATGGTCCAGACCAGTTTGTATATGAAGTATGTGATGATGGTGTACCAAGTCTTTGTACTGAAGCTACTGCATACATCACGATATTCCCTCCGGAGCTATTTTGCGTAACACTTAATGTTGCCGCATTGCTGGAAGGACCTTTGGTAACAGGAACGGCAACGATGACCACCAAGCTGAATGACCAGGGCTTCTTGCCTGGTCAGGCACCTTCAGGTCTTTTCCCAACTCCAACTCCTATCGGACAACCTTATAATATAGGGCCGTGGAACTACGCAGGAACTGAAGGAGCCACATATGGCGACGGAGCCGGACTTACGGCTTACCCAGACACCGTTACTGACTGGGTGTTAGTATCAGTTCGCACAGGCAATGGCAACCCTAACGAGGAAGTATTCAAGCAGGCAGCATTTATGCTGAGCAATGGCACGATTCAGTTTGTAGGACCATGTTTTGAAATAACGGATCCAATGGCTTCATACTGGGTAGTGATAGAACATCGCAACCACGTGGGTGTTATGACTCCCACAGCAATCACTCCAAGCCTAAATATTGCGGGCAATCTGGAAATCAATTTTGACTTTAGAACCCAGGAAAGCTTTGTTGACCTCTTTACTTTTGGGCAAAAGCAAGTAAGTCTAGGTACATACGTTATGTATGGCGCTGATCCAGAAAAAACTGGCAATCAAAACTTTGAGGTAAATGGTAATGACAATACCATTTGGCTTAACAACAACGGACAAGCTGAAATTTATCTTCAGGCCGACTTCAACCTCGACGCTGAGATCAATGGTAGCGACAACTCTATTTGGTTGAACAATAACGGTATCGCCTCAGGCGTACCTAAATAAAGAAGTAATGTGGCGCTCAAAGCCGAAAGCCCGCAGCATTGTGCTGTGGGCTTTTTTTATGTAGCAACTTCTGCCTCTTCGCGAGTTTGGCCAGCATCATTTTTTCCACAAATCCCACAGAATACGGCTTCATTCTCGACATTTCCACAATGTATACAGCCACGTGGATGTTTTAGTCCGGAATTCATCACGACAAATAATCCGATGATCGGACTCAGTAGAAGGCTAACTAAAAAGGCTCCTCCCATACCGATCTTTCGGCCACGGCCGAGCGGAGCGATAAGGAGCGCGAGGACTATCCAGATTATTGGGAGCATGATTTTTTGATATCAAAACAAAGTGCTAACCGCCGTAAATAGCCCGAAGGTGGTATAGGATTACATTATTCGCATTCAGTTGAAATGATAATACGGACGCCAACTCTGGTTCCTCATCAGAATATGAATGATATATATTATATGAAACCGAAATACCAGTTCCCGACTTCTCAATGTGATTCGGCGGTCCTAAGAACAAGACAAGCTCTTGGTAGGACTTCCCTTCCCAGCCATAGAGATAGTATGCGATATAGGGACAATGCACAAAATGTGACAAACCGCGACTATCTACAAAATCTCTGTAACCCGTCTTGCCTGTACTATCCGCCATCCATCTATCTTTAGAAAACGTGCAGGAGCTACTATCGGGAACTTGAGCGAAACCGGCATTGATTATAAAAAGGAATGAAAGAGGGACAAGGTATATACAAGGTCTCATGGCTGTAGTTTTTTGTGATAAAATAAATATAGCTCTTTCCATCAAACACTTATGCTCACTTATAGAAGTTGCCTAACGAATCCCAAAAGGATTGTCATGTCGAGCCGCGGAGCTGGCGAGACATCTTGACTTTTAGCTAATTGGTCGATAAAGTCAAGATTTCTCCTCAGCTACGCGAGTCGAAATGACAATTTTTCTAAAAAATTGGCTTATGCGGATTCGTTAGACAGCCTCCTAGTCAAAGATGAATAAACTCAATAGCGAATGTGACATAAAGTCATTTTATTGAGAAATAAAAAATAAGGATATTGGGCTTTCATTTACCCCGAAACCCCAATTTTCAATCAAATGAACACCTTTAACTCCCTAAAAAGGCTAGCACTACTGCTTGGCCTCATGATCCTTATTGCTTTTTCAGCTTTTTCTCAGGAAAAAATCAAGTTTGGAAAAGTCTCCGATGAGGACGTCATGATGAAGACCTACGAGGCTGACCCTGATGCGCCAGCTGTCGTGTTATCACACTCCCGCAGTTGTTCTATCGAGAAGTATGGTAGCACGTTAAAAATGGTTTATTTTTATAATAAGCGCATTAAAATCCTTTCAGAACAAGGACTGGATTATGCGAATGTAAAGGTTCGCTTTATTGGTCAAAGGCACATCGAAAAAGTTACCGGAATCAAAGGGATCACCTATTCTTATGATGAATCCACCAAAGAAGTAGTCCAGCATAAATTAGAGAAAGAAGATATTTTCACAGAAGAAAATGAAGCGTACTGGCATTTTAAAAAATTTAGCATGCCGCAGGTATCTGTGGGTGATGTCATTGAATATAAATACCAGTATATTACTGAAGACCTAAGCGTGCTGGAACACTGGAACTTTCAGGAAGATATTCCAGTGATCCTAAGTCAAGTTTCGCTCAATACACCACGGGAATATGAGTATAAACGCATTTTTTCAGGTATTAGGCTTCCGGTACAAGAAGAAGCTGAGACCCAGTCTCAAACCTGGACCGCACGTAATGTGGAAGCTTTAAAAACCGAGCCATACGTTGCTTCGATGGAGAACTACCGTTCTGGAATGGATTGGAAGCTCACGTCTCTTAATGTCCCGGGAGTTACCTTTAGAGAGTACAACCGTGACTTCTCATACCTTGCAACTGATCTATCTGAGCAAACTGCTTATGGCAGAGCACTAAAAAACAACACCTCCTGGGACTACACATTAAAATCACTTGTTCCCGGAGAAGGCAAATCGCCTGAGGTTCGTATTGCTAGTTTGATGTCCGCTCTTGGTATGAAGATAAAATGGAATGAGAAACTTGGCGCATTCCCCCTTCCCGGAATGATCGATGTTTTGCGTAAAAATGAATCCAACGGCGCTGGACTCAACCTTCTACTTGTTCGCGGGATTAGAATGATGGGTTACGACGCCTACCCTGTAATGATCAGTACGCGAAAAAATGGGCTCGTAAATCCATTTTTTCCTATTTCAGGTCAATTTAATCACTGCATAGTCCAAGCCTACCTTCCCAATGACACCCTACTACTGGATATGACACATGGTGCTGTTCCTTACAACATACTTCCCGTGAAAGATCTTAATGGAGTAGGCCTCGTCTTAAAAGAAAAGACATATGGGTGGGTGGAATTGACACCAGAAGAAAAAATGGAAAAAGGCGTAAAAGCCAGTTTTAAAATCGATGCAGAAGGAAATGCAGTAGGAAAAATAACATATACTGACAAAGGATATCGCGCAGCGATTATGCGTGCACGCTATCAGGATAAAGAAGGTACTGATAAGGATTTTGTGCAAAAACAGTGGCTGGATGATGCGCAGGATTGTGAGGTTACGTCAGTAGAACTGACCAATACCAAGGATCATGAAAAGCCATTTGTAACAAAAGTAGAATTCGAATCTACAGGATACTGCAATGCGGTAGGAGATCGGCTTTATATCAAGCCAATGCTCTGGGAAGCCAAAGTAGAAAACATGTTTAAGGAGGCTGAAAGAGAGCTCCCGATAGACCTTGCCGTACCACATAAGTATCGCTATATGGGCATGATCACCCTTCCGGAAGGTTTCAAGATTGAAGAAACTCCCAAACCAATCATCCAGGTTATTCCAGGCAAAGGTGCCGTATTCAAATATCAGGTGATGGCAATGGGCGGCATGGTGCAGGTTCTGTATGATTTTGAGTTTAAAAATGCCCAATACGAAGCAGAGTTATATCCTTATCTCAGAGCATTTATGGATGAGATTATTGCGAAGCATGCTGAACAAATCGTGGCGGTAAAGAAAGACTAACTCATATGAAAAGTATTCTAACAATCCTCCTGATAACATCGCTCACAGCAGTATTCGGAGGAGATACGCCAAAGCCCGTTCCAGACGAAAAAGCATTTTGGCCAATATCCTCTATTCCATCGGAATTGCGAAAGGACGCGGACGCAGTCTTGCGTAGGGAAGTATCATCTTTCAGTATCAATCCGAATGGCACAGCTACGCTTCAGGTTTCCAAGGTGGTGACTATTTTTGATGAAAGCATGGAGGACGAGGCGCTCCTCATCATTACCCAAGACGCAAAACTACGTAAGAGTCATTATCAGTTTCCTGTAGAGGTGTTTGATAGAATGGGAACGCGTATCAAAACCTATGGTCCGAAGGACGAGGTAGAACGCAGTAGTGGTGGAATGAATGGGCAGTTCGTCATGAGCGATGAAATGAAAATCGTAGACGCTCGCCAAAAAATTTACCCATACACTGTTCAATATACCTATACAACCGTTTTCAAAGGCTTTTTCAGTTTTCCGAAATGGGTCGCCAATATGCCGGGTATGGCTGTTGAAGATGCGCAGTTTAGCGTTTCTTCTCCTACGGATTTCCCATTCCGCTTCACCGGCACAAATGGCCTTGAGCAACCTGTTCAAACTCCAGTTGATGGAGACACGCGGTACGTTTGGTCAATCAAGCAAGTCCCTGCACTAAAGCGCGAAGCTTATGGGCCGGACTATGAAGAGCTTCTTTCTATCCTCTACCTCGCTCCAGACAAAGCAGATATACAGGATTATTCAGGTGAAGTGAATGATTGGGAAACCACCGCATCGTTTATTTATCAGTTTTATCAGGACAAAATCACCCCGGCTCAAGAAATGAAAGCTGAAGCTGAAGCAGTTATTCAGGGTGCAGGTTCTAAGCACGAAAAGGTAAAGCGATTGTATCAATACATGCAAGGCCGCACCCGCTACGTCGGTATTCAATTAGGAATTGGCGGTTGGGACCCATTTTCGCCCAGTTATGTTCATGACAAAGGATATGGTGACTGCAAAGCCCTGTCTAATTACATGCGCTCATTGCTCTCGGTAGCGGGAATAGAGTCGTTTCCAGTAGTGATATACGCCGGCAAAAGACCGCGCCCAGTCAGGCAGGACTTCCCTTCCGCCAACCAGTTTAACCATGTTATTCTTGCTGTTCCTATTGAAAACGATACTTGCTGGCTAGAGTGCACCAGTCAGCAAAGCCCCTGCGGTTATTTGGGTGATTTTACAGAAAACAGGCATGGTTTATTGTTAAAAATAGCAGGCGGAGGTTTGGTAAAAACTCCGTCGCGGGATGAAACGCGCAACAGGCAAATTCGTCATGCTCACTTTGATCTTCTTGATGACGGAAACGCCAACGTTGAGATCACGACAACCTTTACGGGCTATCAGCATGAAGACTGGCGTGGAGCGAGTTATGCAGTGAGTGGTCGTGATTTGGAAAAATGGGTGGACAAGCGGACGCACCTCACAGGCTTTTATCGCGACTCGCTTGCCATCACAACCGATGATGATCCGTTGGAGCCTTCCGCAACCTGTATCCTCAAAGGCATCGTAGCAAACAAGGCGAAGCCTTCCGGCTCGCGTATCTTCCTGAAGCTCAATGACTTTGAACACTGGGTAAAAACTCCGAAGGCTATCGATGACCGAAAGCAGGATGTAATATGGAGACAATCATTCTGGGATACCGATACGATTTTCTACAGCGTTCCCGAAGGCTATCTCATCGAAAGCGCACCCGACAATATCGCTAAAGAAAGCTCCTGGGGAAGTTATGAGGCTACTTTTATGAGGATGCCGGATGGCCGCTTGCGCTATACGCGGAGCTTGCGATTGTTTGCGAAACGTCAGGGCCCGGAGTCCTATGAGGAGATGCGAAGTTTTCTCAAGGCTGTGAGTAAGGCGGACCGTATGCAGGCAGTTTTGGTGAATAAGTCTTGATATGATATTGTGCTTGACCTTGAAATGCTACTGATTACCCCACATCTTTTTGCAAGGTCTTGAAAGACCTTGCAATAGTGAAATGAATAAGTAGCTAAAGCTATAAGAATCATTGTTCATGAAGCTTTAGCGCCTAGTATTTCCCATTATTGCTAGGCCATTTATGGCCTAGCTCAGAGAGAAAATGCCATACAAAGCAAATATGATTTATTGAAAGATGTGGGTAATGGATAGCCTTGAAATGCCAAGCAATGATGAAATGAATAAGTGCTAAAGCAACAAGAAACTATTCATGAAGCTTTAGCGCCTGATAGCTACCAATATTGCCAGGGGAGGGAACCCTTTTAAGGCCTGACCAAACTCTGGCGATGCTTGCGCCAAAAGGCGCGAGCTTCGCGCCAGGTCATGTATGGAACTCCAGCCTTGTGCTGAGCACGACTCACCTGATACAGTGATCGCCAGTGCTTCCACATATCACGATAAGCGTTCCAAATAGAATTTTTGGGATCATAGATATGAGCTGGCTCGGCACCGGCCCCGTTAATTTCCAGAATAGCAAAGTCGCGCCCCTCACGAAGTGCATCTATAGAAGCACATTTCAAATCATACCGTGCAAAGAGAATCCCATCCAGCTGATGGCTGATATCATCAAAAACACGATGAAGCTTTTCGTCTATTTCATCATTAGCATCGAGGAACATCGCTCCTCGTGAGTGATTGCCGACAGGCACAAGAACGATCTCCTCCCCTACCGCCGGTATTTCACTATATCGCGTTCCCCATTTTTCGTCAAGGTGCTTTTTTTGAAAGCGCGCGCGAGGATAAGCTTCGATTAGCTCAGCGATGGTATGCACACCATCACCGGTTATACTCAGGAATTTTTTCAAACAAACAGAACTAATCATGCCTTTTTGCTGATCAGGAAAACGATAGTGCAAGACGCTCAATTCTACTGGAAAGTCAGCGTATTCCTGGAGTAGAAAATCACGGCTTCTGTTATGTTCAAAATATCGCCTAAGCTGCTCATTATCAATTATTTTCGATACCTGAAAACCACGCTCTCCAATATTGGGTTTCCCAAAAACAGGGAAAGAAATAACGGCTGATTCCATCTGCTGCTGGATAGCCTCCAGGGCCGAGCCAGCCGGAACAAAAACAGACTTTGGTTTATACTTGTCAGGCACCTGCTGCATGATGGCTTCTTTGGATTCTCCCAGTAAACCGCCCGTTTCAATGACTGGATTAGCTGCAGAAAAAAAGAAGATATTGCGTGCTCGTAATCCATGCCACAGCCAGAAAAACACTACTGGAATATTAAACACAAAACTTGGCCAATACTCCCAGTGCATTAATTTATGCCACACATTTCGCCAATACATCATCTTTGCAAATAATACATAATGCTGCAAATCCGCTATTTTCTTCATCTAATTAGTGCCATTCCTGTACTGCCTTTTCTTTTGTGGCAGGGAAAAAAGGTGCGTAAAACAGTACCCAAACTGCCTGAGGCTTCGAAATCTCTTAGAGGATCGTCAAGGCCTGGAAAGGAAAATATGAATGTTGTGTTTCTGGGAGAAAGCACAATAGCTGGCGTCGGAATTGAAGATCATGCCTATGGGATAGCAGGCAGTTTCGCACATGAATACTCCCAGCAAACCAATCAAAATCTAACATGGACGGTTATTGCAAAAAGCGGTTTTACCGCTGCTGAGGTTACAGAGAGCTTGATTGCCAAACTTCCTCAAGAACATATTGACCTGATCGTAATTGGTCTCGGCGGGAACGATAGTTTTGCGCTGCACACTCCTAATCGCTGGGTTCGTGATATACATGCGCTTATTGCTGCTATTCAACAAAAGGCTCCCGATACTCCGATCCTTTTTGTCAATCTGCCTCCAGTCGGAGAATTTCCTGCCTTTCCAGGACTACTCCAGTGGATGATGGCAGGGATATGTGAATTACTCCGCAAGGCCCTTATAAAAATTGCAGATCAGACAGCCGGAGTTTGGTTCTTTTCAGAGCCAGTCCGATTTGACGCATGGAAACATGAAGCTCCCCATTTGAAGAGCATCGATGACTTCTTTAGTGACGGCGTGCATCCAGCTGCCATCACCTACCAAATATGGGGGAAACAAATAGCCAACTACTGGCTTAGCCTAGATTTGTAAATACAGCTTGCACATCATCGTCATCCTCGATTTTGTCAATAAGGACATCGATTTCAGCCATCTGTTCATCGGTCACTTCGATAGGAGATGTAGGAATACGCTCTAGTTTTGCAGATTCCAGCTCAACGCCACGCTCTTCAAAAGCTTGAGAAAGCGAACCAAACTGTTTGTAATCACCATACACCAATACTGAGCCGTCTTCTTCTTCTATACTTTCGAGTCCGTCATCGATCATTTCAAGCTCCATCTCTTCGATATCAAAACCGTCATAGGTTTTAAATTCGAAAACAGCTTTGCGATCAAACATGAACTCAAGTGAGCCAGTCGGGACCATACCTGAACCATACTTATTGAAGTAGTACTTCACATTGGCGACCGTACGGGTAGTATTGTCGGTGGCGCACTCTACAAACACAAGGACGCCATGAGGGCCTTTCCCTTCGTAATTCACCTCAACAAAAGCCTCAACATCTTTACTTGTAGCGCGTTTTATCGCACTATCAATGTTGTCTTTAGGCATGTTCTGGGCCTTCGCATTTTGAATCGCGGTGCGCAACTTGGCGTTCATTTCAGGATCGCCTCCGCCTTCTTTGGCAGCAACTGTGATGGCTTTGCCCAGCTTTGGAAAAATCTTCGACATTTTTCCCCAGCGTTTTTCTTTTGCTGCACGACGATATTCAAATGCGCGTCCCATATTATATTGATCTAGTTTTTTTGTTATTAGAAGGTCGTACAAAAATATCACAGAAAATCAGGAATCGAAATAGGTACGGGCAGTTCTTTTTCAATTAGAAAATTTCCCAATACTTCCATGTCAAGGCAAAGACCACCAAAAGAAGCCCCCATAAAGTCATTAGCCATAAGCCAAGCCATTTTATTCTCATTGATAAAGACCAATTTTTTTTAAAAGGAAAGACCCCTAACACTAAAGCAATTCCCATAGCACAAGTGCATCCTGTTATGTGGATTCCAAACAGGATCATGAAGGTATCAAGGTATGACTTAACGATATAGAGCCCATCGACATCGCCGTTGGGATCAAGCATTTTCTCTACCTGGGTCGGCATTCCTGTCAATATTGCTACGATAAAAGCACCCAATCCTGAAAGCAGGATTACTTTTTTCAGTATAGATATGCGCTCTTCTTCCTCAGGATTGAAATAGTGAGTTTTGACTTTTCTCGCTAAAACTAATAGTTCTTCAAAAGGAGACTGGGTTCGATTAGGCATGGTAGAATATTTGCCTATCCTTCATTTTTAATGATGGTCCGGATTTTTTCTTCGGGCCATGAAACGATGGAGGCAATTAATGATATAGAAAGCCCTTTGGCATGCGCTGCGAGAACGACCGCAGTTTTACTTTTTTCAGAGCCTTGTTCCAACCCTTGTTCTAGGCCTTGTTCCAATCCTTGCTCCAGGCCTTTCTCTAGCCCATCTTTTATGCCTCGTTCAACACCGTAATCATAGCCTTCTTTCGCTATTTCATCATACGCGTTTTGAGGGTTCTCAATATTGGGTTTTGGAAGCGGTGCTAAAAACTTCATGAGATGCTCTTTCTTTAAATTTGTTGCGGTGGTGAGATAAACGATGCTCTGATTTTCTAATTGCTCCAGTCTTACAAACTGATAATCTGAATTCAAGATAAGGATTTCTGTAAAATTTTCCACCAAAAATGATTCTTCCCACACCTTTTTCATCAAGAGTAATACACAACGCATCACAGCATTCTGGAGATCCCAGAGCTGCTCGACTGACATACCGTTAAGGTCAATGAAGATAAATTCGAAACTTGGTAAAAATCGCAAAAGCGGCTTCGGCAATGTCCCCACAGCATCCTGTAAAGTTTTCGGTTTCCAGCGTTTTTTACCATGATAAAAAACAATCGGAATAATAAGATGAGGCGGCTGGCCTTGCTCCTGTTGGCGATTCATGCCATTTAGTAAATACCGCCAAAGCTGGCGCCATATATCCCGACCAGGATTGCTCTTATGCTCAAAAAGCAGGCTAACCTTCACCTGCTCACCTTGCATATCACAACTGAAGATTAAGTCTGCGAAGTATTCGTCAAGCTCCTCATCGATAAAGCTGTCAGGCTCTAACCTGAGGGAAGAGAGGTCCAGTAATTCAAGAAGTGGTTTCGGGAAAAATGTTCTGATTAAATCAGCGGTTATCTCAGGCTGAGAAAAGACAGCCTTAAAATAGACATCATGGGGATTGTGGGAAGGCATTCATACATAACAAAGGAAAAGGCAGTATGCATCACAGAGTCGAATGCCGAAGAATTACAAGTATCTATATTTTTTAGCAAAATACCAAAATTAACCTCGAGCCTTATCCAGTAAGACATTTAGCACACGTGCTTCCTCTTCACTCAAGTTATGCAACATGGCATCGAGTTTATGCTTCTCACTATCGATGGAAGCAAGCAATTCAAGCCCTTGGTCGCTAACCTTAACCCGCGTCACGCGCTTATCCTCAGTACAAGGCTTTCGCTTCAC
Source organism: Bacteroidia bacterium (assembly GCA_045106685.1). GTDB lineage: Bacteria > Bacteroidota > Bacteroidia > J057 > J057 > JAUIGE01. The sequence goes on from JBGCFB010000130.1 coordinate 23,505, forward strand.
AAGACCTTTTTTCTCCATGCGCTCTACCATCCTGGACACATCTGAACTAGCGACGATCATTCGATCCTTCAGATCGAGGATACTCATATCCACCTTTCCATTATGCCCACGCAGAATACGCAGGATATTAAACTGCTTCTGCGATACTCCAAAAGGGTCCAATACGATCTTTATTTCCCCTTCAAGCCAATGCGCTGAGTAGAGCATATTGACACGCAAGCGATGATATTCACTTACAAAGGACTTTGTTTTGATGGCGTCATCGATTCGCATGGTTTCGGAATATTAGAAAGGAAAGTTAGCCACTATAATGATCTATTACCAGTACCAAGATCTTAGCGCGTGATCTCAAGTGAAGATTCTCCTTTGCCAAAATCATAATCCGCTCGTGGCACAAACTGAATATTGCTAAGCTGCGCTTCGCCAAGCTGATCGGCAAGGCCCTCCTCAGACCAGTCCCAGAACTTCCAGGCCGATGCAAACTGCACCTTCCCAATCTGCTGATGCTCATGATACGTGATCGCATGAGGAGCCTTTTCGGCCTCGGCCTGATCCTTAGAAAAGGTAACGATGTACGCTAGTCCAGCAAGTCTACTCATCGAATCCTGATACGCGACATACCAGTCATCCGGCGCATCACCAGTATCTTCAGAAAAGGTCAGTTTCGCAGTTTGTAGATTAGTGTTTGGAAAAAGCGGCAAACGGCGCAGTTCCTGCCAGTAGGTGCCCGGGTCCTGAAGCTTGAAGGGGGCCAATGCAAAATACTGCCAGGTAAATATGTCAAAACGAGCGCTCTTCCAGGAGGCAGTATCAGGTGTTAACCAGACTTTTTCACCATCATAGATTAAGGCTGCCCCATCCTCTCGCTCCATACGAATCCGGTCCGACGAAGTACTGCTGATGATCGTTCCGGCAAAGCGCTTTTTTCCTCTAAAAAATAGCTGAATATCAAAAGCAATCGCTTCTTCCTGCTGAAAAGCCTCAAGCCCATGTGCCTTACTTATAGGTGCAGTAAATGCCTGCGCAAGGCTAATATTTTTTTGTAAAGGTGCTGTCTCTTCAGCTTTTTTCGATTCGGTTTCCTTTGGAGGATTTTGGCACGAAAACAGAATAAGACTTAGAATCAATAATATGCGAAACATGGGAGAGGGTTATGAATATTTTGTAAAAATCGAAGGCAAGTTAAAATGAAAATTGCGATCCTGTGTAATAGCAATAAGATAAGTCTCATCGCTACTACACAGGATCGCTTTTATCGTGTAGATTCTACGCGATTTATACCGTTGCTAAGGCTGGAAGAGGCTTAGCTTCAGGGAAGTCTACCTTCGATTTCGTAATGTTGTGCACGTAGTTCGCGAAGGTTTTCGCCGCTACAAAACCGAGCAAATCGATCAGTTGAGCATTGTTATACCCTGCATCAAAGAAAGCTTCTAGCTTTTCCTGACTAGGCTTGCCACGACTAAGGGTCACTTCACGGGCAAAGTCTACTAATACTTTCAACTTACTATCGGCGATAGAGCCATCGCGGAGTGCGACTGTTTCCTCTTCCGTGAATCCGGCCATTTTGCCGAGCGCCGTGTGTGCTGCCAAACAATAGGTACATTCGTTTGTCTGCGATACAGCCAGATAGATTGCCTGGATTTCCTTGCTTTTGAAACTCTTGCTCGCCTCAAAGCGATGTGAATATTCGAGGTTGGCTTCAAGCGCTACATCTGAAAATGCGTAGGTCGCATACAAGTTAGGAACCATTCCAAGTTTGCCTTTCAAATCATCAAAGATTACTTGGTTGTTTGTAGAAACTTGGTCGCGGGTTGGAACATTGAATGTGGTCATGATATTGTGTTTAAAGTGTTTGTGTTAATTTATATGTGTTATAACACGCATGTTTAAACATTAGGTTATCGATTTTTTGAAAAAAAGTCGTAAGTCATTGATAATCAGCGTTAAAAATATTTGAAAAACCGCGCAGCTTTCAGCACTTTTGCAGCGCATGCAACTCCGGCCGACCATTATTTGGACTATTCTGGCGCTTTTACTGGCGCTGGACCTGGGCTATTCGCTCTATCAACATCGGCAGATGCCGATGCACGGCGACCTTGTACCGCTGGTATTACCGAGTGAGCATTATACCCAAGTACTGGAGGAGCCATTCGGCTTCGCCGCCGCGATCGACGGCGAGCGTTACGCAGGCAGCAATCGCTACATGATTCACCGCAGCCTCAAGCTCTACTTCGATCATGTTCCTCGCTGGCTCCAAAGCATCGCCAGTCCAGTCGAAAGTCTCTATCTGGCCTCTGCCCTATTCAAAACCATTCTTCAGCTTTTGCTGTGTCTGGTGATTGCTGCATATATCATGGCCGCCTTTCGCTGGCGCGACTGGCGATACTGGCTGGCGGTCCTCTGCGTATCCGCCTTTATGCAGACCTTCGGCTTTCGCGGCTCCATGGGCGTGATCGACGCCTCTATTGTATACACCTTCTTTTATGCCTTTCCGCTCTGGCTGCTACTGGTATTTTTCTTTCCATTCTTTCAGGCAGCGATACACGGGCAAGCAGTATGGACACTTAAGCGCTGGCAACAATTGACATGGCCATTGCTAGTCGTGTTCCTCGCATTCAGCGGACCGCTTGTGGCGCCTCTAGCCATCCTGGTATGCGGAAGTCTGCTGGCTTTTTATTTGGTACAAAAAAAAATAAACCTTGCTCCATACACGACCTTCATCATAAGCCTGATGCTCGGCATCTCGCTCTATAGTATGTATGTGGGCAGCTTTAATCTTGAAAATGGAGAAGGGCCATCTATTCTGGAGCGCTTTATGTTAATGCCGACAGGTTTAGTAAAAATGCTATTTACGAAAATCGGCTGGCCGCTTATTTTGATCTTGTTTGGCCTGAGTCTGTTTTTGTTTGTAAAAAAGGGATTCAACAAAACCTATCCTCGCATTTGGCAGGTCATACTATTCCTACTTGCCTTACTGGGAGCATATCTGCTGCTACTGCCCTTCGGTGGATATCGCCCTTACCGACCGTATATCATTCGCTATGACACCTTCCTTCCCGGCACGATCATCATGATCATGTGTTT
>JBGCFB010000131.1:0-3604 GCA_045106685.1 Bacteroidia bacterium
GTCTTAGCCGCCTCGTGTGCGGCATCGGCGAAGTGCTCGTCGCTTCCAGCGTAAATAATCCCACGGCTGGAATTGATGAGCAGGCCACCCAAATCGTTACGGCCGTGACGACAGACTGCCTCCAGGTCGCCGCCTTGTGCGCCCACGCCCGGGACGAGGAAAAATGCTTCTGGCGCAGCAGCGCGTATCGCCGCGAGGGAATCGGTACGGGTAGCACCCACGACAAAACCAAGATGGCCGGGCTGCCCTTCAGCCCATGCGGCGGCTTGTTCGATCACCCGCATGTAGAGCGGAGGCTCGCCATGATATTGCAGGTCCTGAGCGCCGGGATTTGATGTCAATGCCAAAGCAAAGGTCCAGCAGTTTTCCCAAGCCAAAAAAGGCCTTACAGCATCGCTTCCCATGTACGGCGCGATGGTAATCGCATTTGCTCCCAATTCGCCAAAGAATGCCTTCGCGTAGCGCTCCGCTGTATTACCGATATCGCCACGCTTCGCGTCAGCGATGATGAGGCATTCCTCTGGAATATAATCGATCGTCTTGCGCAAGCTTTCCCAACCAGCAGCACCAAGGGCTTCATAGAAGGCAATATTGGGTTTATATGCTACCGCAAATTCCTGCGTAGCATCGATGATGGCTTTGTTAAAAGCGAAGATAGGATCTACTTCTTGCTGAAGGTGAGCAGGAATACGCGCCGGATCGGTATCGAGGCCCACACAAAGGAATGAGCGCTTTTTGAGAATTTGCTGATGCAGTTGAGATGGAGTCACTTTTTGCGAAATGATTGAATGTTGAATGAGCGAATGATTAATAGCCTACTAATTTAAAGGAAAAAGGGACATTGACGATGAATCCAGAAGTATGGAAGCTATCATAATGAGATGAGAATTTTATTTCATGAATATGCCTTTCTACAGCTTGCATAAACTCCTTGTGGGTGAAACGTGTGGCGTAGTGAGTGTTGTAACTTCCGTCTTTGTTTAACCTAACCCTCACTTCATATATACCCTCACGTTTCATTTCTACAGCAAGTATTGGGTAGCCAATCTGTGCCACTACCTGATCCATATTTAGAGGACTTGGCTCTTTTGCAAATAATGGAAGAAAGGCTTCAGCTTGTTTAGAGTAGGTTGATACAAAAAGCCCCCGGTCTGCCCAATCACTTAGGTTATATAGAAATGTAGGTTTTCCGGTTTTTTCATCATGAACCCAAACTGAATCGGATATTTGACCATGTTGATAATTTCCTGAAAAAAGGGCTTGTTCTGCTTTGTTGAAGAATGTGTATGGCCCATGATATACTCCTTGTACAATGGTCTTGCTACACTTTTTAACATAGGGACTTGACATGCCTTTTTTATCGTACCAATATTCCACGTCTACTCCAACACCATTTTGGTAAAGCGTTTTACCTGCTGGGTCCCATGTCTGTAGGATGGAAAACCTAGGCATGGCCGAATCTTCTTTGATAATTCCATAAGCTTCAAGTATTGGAATGTAGCGCCTTCTTTTTACGACAGTATCTTCGATTGTCATGACCGTGATCTTGGCAATAGCGCCACCAGGGTGATAATGAAAAATAGAATCACAACGATGGCGATAATTTCTGGTTCGTTCAATGTGTGATCCATCCATATTGCGTGTTGTGGATTTGACCATGTCGTAGTCTATATCGACCTCTGTAAAGACGGTATCAGAAGCACGATACGTGATATTTCCGATTACTTTTCCTTCTTCGTTTTTTACTACTTCAAGGATCGGGACTCCGTGTTCGTCCCACATCGCGTCATGATACCGCCGTGGAATACCATCGCGTAGAACACCTTTTAAAAAAACACCTCCATCAGGATGGAAAATGATATAAGGGCCATTCCAGCCTCTATTTGCTGTAAGCATGTACCGCATATATGTGGACTTCCTGGTCACTCTCTTCATATGTTGATCGAAGAAGGTAGCCTTGCCACTCTTGGTCGTTTGGGCATGGGCTGCCATTTCTATACAGCAAAAAAGCAAAATAAGGATCAGGTGAATGATTTGTCTCATGGGATGGGGATTTGGCGACAAATATAATCATCATCGCTGCATCCTATTCTTTCGTCAGCCATAGGTAAATATGAACGGTGATGAAGGCGCCTTTTTTTACATGAAAATCTTCATAAGTTGCAGCCATAATGAAAGCAAAAGAAACCTATCTCAAAGGACAGTCGATCTTCATTGTTTCCTTGATCGTCATTGCCTTAGTAACCTTGACGGTATACTTCACAGGGATTCACGTCGGACGAACAGTAACCACGAATTTTTACATGTCACTAGGCATAGTCGGTAGTTGTCTGTTCTTCTTTATGACATTTGGCCTATATCGTGGGGTCAAACTGGTGGATAATTTTCCTGATTTCAAAAAGTATGAAATGGGGGATCTTGTTTCCTCTTCGGGCTCTGTGCCTGAATTGCCTATACCAGATGGAGGAGGGCTAGGAGAATTCCTCGTTGGAATTGTGATGTGGATCGTCATGACGATCGCTGTATTCGTGATGCTAATTGTATTTGAGTTTGTATTGTGGATGTCGCTTTTTGTACTGATCCTCATGCTCTATTGGGTATTTTTTAGAGCATTAAAATATGTATTTAGCAAAAAGGACGACACCCGTGGGAAGCTAGGCCTTTCAGCATTATATGCTTTGAGCTACACCATTTTGTATACAGGTTGGATGTTTGGAGTAGTGTATATGGCTGAATTTTTTCGTTAAAAAATGCAACTAATACTCGTGAAAACAGCTCCCGAAATTAATTTTCATTTATTCTTGAAACTTTTGAACTTGCGCAGCGTTTGGAGCATGAAAAAAATAGTGAAGGTCAAAGCGCGAAACTAATTTCTGCCAACAGCTAACCGCCAACCGCAAATAGCCAAAACCATGAATACCAGTGCATTACTCGAAAAGGCCTTAAAGCTTGAATTTTTAAGTGAGGAAGAAGGCATGCATCTATATCACCACGCGCCTCTGGCGGAACTGGTGTACGTCGCCGATGAGATGCGAAAGATCAAGAAAGAAGGCCTTACAGATATTGTCACATGGCAAATCGACCGCAATGTCAACACGACAAATGTTTGCGTAGCGAACTGCAAGTTTTGCAACTTCTTCGTGCCGCCAGTAGAGAAGTACGCCGACAAGGCCTACATCACTCATGACGAAGCATACAAACAAAAAGCGGACGAAACCTTCGCACTCGGTGGAGATCAATTCTTGCTGCAAGGCGGGCACCACCCGTCTTTAGGAATTGAGTTTTATGAAGAGACTTTTTCCAAACTAAAAAGCTGGTATCCGAATCTGCGCCTTCACGCCCTTGGGCCGCCGGAGATCGTGCACATTGCAGAGCTTTCGGAGCTTACCTACAAAGAAACGCTTCGCCGCCTGATGGCCGCCGGAATGGACTCTATGCCTGGCGCTGGTGCTGAAATTCTTGACGACCGCGTGCGACGTATTATTTCGAATGGAAAGTGTAGCGGAGAAGAGTGGCTCGAAGTGATGCGCGTTGCGCATCAGCTTGGCCTCACGACGAGTGCGACGATGATGTTCGGCCATATCGAAACGATCGAAGAACGCTT
>JBGCFB010000132.1:0-11542 GCA_045106685.1 Bacteroidia bacterium
ATCAATTTGGTACCCTGATGAACGAGCTGATAAAATGCATGCTGCCCATCGGTACCCGGCGCGCCCCACACGATAGGACCTGTCTGATAGTCCACTTTTTTGCCCGAACGATCTACATACTTACCATTACTTTCCATATCAGCCTGCTGGAGGAAACGTGGAAAGTGAAATAAATACTGCGTGTAAGGAAGGATCGCGGTACTCTCTGCTTTGAAGAAGTTGTTGTACCAAATCCCTACTAAGGCTAGCAAAACGGGCATATTCTCAGCCAAAGGAGCTTCTTCAAGGTGGCGATCCATCGCATGCGCTCCTTCCAAAAATTGCTCAAACTCATCAAAACCAATACTCAAAGCCAGCGACAATCCGATGGCAGACCATACCGAATAACGGCCTCCAACCCAGTTCCAAAACTGGAACATATTGGATGGATCGATTCCGAAGTTCTGCACGCCCTCGGTATTCGTCGAAAGTGCTGCAAAATGCTTCGCGACTTGCGCTTCGTCATGTGCTTTGGAAAGGAACCAGTCACGCGCAGTGTGCGCATTGGTCATAGTTTCCTGCGTAGTGAAGGTTTTCGAAGCGATAAGAAAAAGGGTCGTCTCCTGGTCAACAGTGCGCAGGACTTCCGCAATATGGTTGGAATCAACATTGGAAACATAGTGTACCTTGAGATCGCGCTTGCTAAAAGGCAGCAAAGCGTACTGCGCCATCGCAGGTCCAAGATCACTTCCCCCGATTCCAATATTAACGACATCCGTGATTTTTTTTCCTGTATATCCTTTCCAATCGCCTTCTCGTACGCGCTCACAGAAACTACGCATTTGCCCAAGCACGGCCTTCACATCGGGCATAACATCCTTGCCATCGACCATCACCGGGCGATCAGATCGATTCCGCAGTGCTGTATGCAATACCTCTCGGCCTTCTGTCTGGTTGATCGCTTCGCCGCGAAACATCGCCTTAATCGCCGCAGGCACCTCGCATTCCTCCGCCAGCGTCACCAATAGTTCCAGGGTTTCGGTTGTAAGGCGATTTTTTGACAAATCGATCAATAAATCGTCGACTTTAAACGATAACTTTGCAAAGCGTTCGGCATCACTTTCAAACAGGCTGCGTAAATGAACGTTCTGAATTGTACCGAAATGTGATTCCAGCCTTTTCCAGGCCTCTGTGTGCGTAGGGTTATGTGAAGGAAACATAGTGTCTGTTTTGTGTTTTGCTGCGCGCAAATGTCCCGCTTTATCAGCGAAAAAAAAACCATGTTAAAATACTTCCTTGCCAGTATAACTTTTCTCATTGGGGGATTCTTCCTTTATGGTGCAAATACTGCCTCCCTATGGGTCGAGGTTGTACAAGTGCGCCTACAAGGCCAGGAATACCCCGGCTTTCGGGTGGCGGTCGCTCAGGACGACGAAGCGCTGAAGTCCGCGCTGATTGCACACTTCGCAAAAAAGGGCAAAACCCCCATTCTGGAAGACGGCAATATGCTCTTCGAACAGGTCGCCATTTCAGAAACAAGCCAACTGGACCTTTTTTACAGCATTCAAAAAAAAGGAGAAAAACGCAGTAGCTGTACGCTTGTAGGTCTTGATCCTTCCAGGAAAGCACTATCAGGTGGATATCGTGCAGGCCTTGCCAGAAATATGCTTCAGGACTGGGATAGGTGGCTTCATCCGCTTGCGGGTCAACACCTGACCTTTACACACTTACTGGGCGAGTCAAATGACGCCTTACAAGCCTATCAGGATACGGTCGCGATTCTCAAATCTGGCATCTATGCCTATGAGGCTTTTGTGGAAGAACAGGAATTCTTAATTGACAGCTTGCTGCGCGCCGTTCGCCGCAATCCTAACAGGCGAAAAGCAATCAAAATTCCGTTTGCCAAGTCAGAAGCAAAAAACCAAATATTACGCGATAGCCTTATCAATCTGCGCTATTTGTACCAAAAGTCAGGCACCCTCCTATCAGCATCTAATCATCGGATAGACTCTTTAGAAAACAAACTACAGGTCCAACAGAACTTTTTAACTCAACTCGCACAAAGCCAAAAACAACTGGAAGGAAGTATTAAAACCCAGGAATTACTCGAAGAAAAACTAGGCGAGGCAAAGGCCGACTATCTACTCCTTAAAGCCAGGCTAGCAAAGTCTGAAGGCCAGCGAAAACAAGCTGAATCGACGATTACCGGAGGAAAACGGCGTCTTGCTACCAAACTTAGACTTGCGGAAAGCAAGGTTTCAGATCTAGAACGCAAGGTTGTTTTTGCCAGCAGAGAGGTTCGCCGTGACCGCGAGTTTATTCTCGATCTAAGCGAGGCAAAAAAGAGTCTTAGTGCTCAAGCCGCGAATCTAAAGGCGCGCTCAGACTCACTTTCACAGCGTGCTGTCCGTGCGGAAAATATGGCCGTAGGGCTTACACGCCGAACTGTAGAGATGCAGGCCAATATCGACTCCCTTCGAGGCGAGAATAATACGCTCGCTGCTAACCGAAGAGACTTGCTCGCACGCCAGGATTCATTGCTTACCGAGATCGATTTACTCGGTCCGTACAGCCGCGAAGCGCGCGCGCGACGCCATGTGTATCAGGAACAACTGGCTATTCTTCAAGACTTGGAACGGAGGTTACCTGCGAGAGAACAAAGTCTCCATGCTCGCGAAAAGCTCCTTCTCCAACGCGAGAAGTACATCCTTGACACGGACCGTACTGGGAATTTTGCACAAATGAAAAAGCTGCTCGACTCGCTTATTTCCGCCAATCAAAACCTCCAAAAACAACTTCTAAATGACACTTCTAAGGTAGCTATAGCACCTGTTGCCAATCAGGAAATTTACATGAGTACACTTGCTGTTGGAGAACAGGTTTATCCTGCTTTTTGCCTGGAGCGCGAAGCATCAGTGCTTGCCTTGAGGGAAGGTTTGATTGATTTTTTTAGGGAAAAGATGCGGCTTGCGCCTGCTGGTAGAGAGCCGCTAAGTTTTCAGCGGGTGAGCCTTCCAGGCATCGCGAATCAGAGGTACACGCTCACCTTCGCCATTAGCGATCAACTTAGCAATGGTCTCCGCAGAATTTCTTGCACATTCCATCCAAGTGGAGGCGATTACCTCGGGCCGTATAGCGATGAAAATGCTCAGAACGCTGCCAAGGCTTTTTTGAGAAAGCTGTTTCCATAAGTCTCACCGCGTGGCCTACTGAGATTTTCCTCGTCATAAATCCAGTTCAAAACATCACCTTCTCGTTACGGATGCGTTAAACACCAAGAAGCCTAACCCCATGCGCCATTTTATTTTCATCATCACCCTTCTATGCTCGATAGCATATAGTCAAGAACGCATTACGTTCGACTGGCTTCAGACTCAAGTCCGTATGGTGGAGGCTTTTGATTTAGGCACACGCAGCAAGGTCCAGAAGCCTCGTTTTGAGAAGGCCTTGCGCAAGCTCGATGGTAAAGAAGTGATCCTTAAAGGATATATGCTCCCGCTTGATGTAGACGGTCAATCATATGCCTTATCGGCCAATCCATATGCCGCATGCTTCTTCTGCGGAGGCGCAGGAGTTGAAACAGTAATCGGGATATGGTTCGATGGCCCACCACCACGTCGCTATAAGACGGATGCAGTTGTTGTGTTACGTGGCACACTTGTTCTCAGTGAAATTCCCGGAGGATATGTGTATCTCCTCCAGGAAGTAAAAGAGGTTCGCTAGAGAGTTAGCGGTTTTTGTATGCCTTAAGGCCTTCGGCGAGGCATTTTATCGCCTTGGCTAGGTCCTTATTGTTAAGCACATATGCCATCCGAACCTCGTCCTTACCCAAGTCAGGGCTGGCATAGAATCCAGCACCAGGAGCCATCATGGTTGTGGCACCTTCGTATTCGAAAGATTCCAGCATCCACTGACAGAAATGCTCGCTATCCTCTACTGGAAGACGTACAAAGGCATAAAATGCACCATTAACTTCGGGACAGAAAACACCTGGTATTTCATTCAAGGCTTTGACAAGGAAGTTTCTTCTTTCAAAATACTCGCCTTTGACTTTTTCATAATAATCAAGCGGAAGGTCGTATACTGCCTCTGCCCCAATCTGTTCCATAGTAGGAGGAGCAAGACGTGCCTGCGCTAATTTCATGCATGCATCGATTACAGCAGAGTTACGAGAGATAATCGTACCAATACGCGCTCCACAAGCCGAGAAACGCTTAGACACAGAATCTGTGACAATCACATTTTCCTCAATTCCTTCCAAAGCGAGTGCTGAATAGTGATCAGGTCCATCATAAATAAACTCGCGATACACCTCGTCCGAGATTAGGTAAAGATCATGCTTCGCCACAATATCTCGGAGTTTCTTCATCGACTCTTCCCCATAGACTACTCCCGTAGGATTGCCAGGATTACAAATCAATATTGCTTTGGTCTTGGGTGTAATCAATTCCTCAAATGCCTCAATAGGCGGAAGGGCAAAGTTTTGGTCAATACTTGTGGTAATAGGGACGACTTTGGAGTCACCCGCAATGGCAAAGCCGTTATAATTTGCATAAAACGGTTCAGGAACGATGATCTCGTCACCAGGATTAAGGCAACTGTCCATTACAAACCGTAACGCTTCCGATGCTCCGGTAGTGACGATAACATCGGCCATTTTAATATTATGTCCCAGGCGTCGATAATAACGAATAATCGCTTCGCGCAGAGACGCCCTTCCAGCCGAATGGCTATAGGCAAGTACTTTCATATCCGCTTGCTGAATCGCATCCCACCACTCTGTAGGCGTTTCGATATCGGGCTGGCCTATGTTCAGGTGATATACATGTGTGCCACGGGCTTTTGCTGTATCAGCAAAAGGTACGAGTTTGCGGATGGGCGAAGAAGGCATCCGCTGCAAGCGGTCTGAGATTTGAGGCATAGTGCGATTATTTTGCTGCGAATTTACGAGTATGTAGGCATAAAAAAAGCCTCCCGAAATAAATCAGGAGGCTTTTTTTATGATAGTGCGATGGCGTAATAATTACGCGATCATTTTACTGATCCCACCATACGCGGTCGGTAATGGTCTCATTACCACAAGATGCACAATTAGGATTGTACAATCTTTCCGTTTCAGGAATAAGGAACTTACGAGGGATATTATTCGATGTAAAGTTAGGCTGTGCTGGCTGAATAGCAGGCATGCCTGTACGACGCCAATCAAACCATACTTCTGGCTGCTGATATAGCGCGATATACTTCTGAGTCATGATCTTCTCCATAGTGATCGAACCTGCATCTTCAGCACCGTTAGCATCAACATATGTCTGAGCAGCAGTGGCATCAACACCAAAGAACTCCAAAGAAGCAGCTACACCTGCATTGTGTGCCATAGCAGCATCACCTGCACGACCGGCACGCATATGAACCTCAGCTTCGATGAACTTGATCTCAGGGTAGATAAATAGTGCAACTGGAGCAGCAGGAGATACATAGAAGTCACCAAGTCCAGAAACAGACTCATCTTCAATACCAGCTGGAGAACCAGTGTACACACCACCAGCAGCAGTATCAGCACAGAACGGTAGACGTGGGTCATTCAATCCGTTGAGCAAGTCTACAAAGAACTCACCCATACGAGTATCCTGGTTACGGTTTACATCAAACTGATACATTGGATTTTGGCCATTCAACGCAGGGTCGAAATTAACCATTGCATTTTCTCCATTTGAAGAAAGGCCAGCAGATGCTGCTGCAAGAATAGCAGCCTCATCATAACTACCTGTCTTAGACAAGTGTAGAAGCTGACGAGCGAGAATTGAATTAGCAAGCTTTACCCATGAAGCGGCGTCACCAGCATATACAAGATCATCACCACCTGGAGTTTTTCCTTCAGCTGCTTGGCTTAATTTCTGGATACCAGAAGTTAGCAATCCAGCAACACGGTCATATATCTGCTCCTGAGTTTGGAAAGCAGGAGTAAGTGTTACTGTAGGCTGAAAACACTCGTCCCAAGGTACATCACCAAAAAGGTCAGTTGTTAGACCAAGAAGGTAAGCAGAGTATACGTCTGCAATTCCAGAATAGTAGTTTGAACCTTCAGCATCAGCAACAAGACGAAGCTGATAAAGGTCATTCAAAGCTCCAGAATAGAGCTGCTCTTCCCAGGTTTCCTGGGCCATATTTTCATTCAACTGATAACGTCCTGTAGCACCTTCCTGGCGTGAAACACCAGCGTGCTGCTGCATGAAAATACTTGTAAAACGAGCAATTTGGCCACCTACGGCGTATTGGCCGGTAAGCTGGGCTGTAGGTAGGAGAAGCTCTCCAGGTACCTCAAGCGGGTTATTTGGATCTGCTGCAAAATCATCAACGAATGAGTTGCAGGATGCAAGCATAAGCCCAATAGCGGCTATCATACCTACAATCCATGTATATTTTTTCATAGTGTGATTTTCTTTTAGTTAAAAATCTTTGATTCGGTATGAATTAAAAACCAAGATTGAGGTTAAAGTTGATTGAGCGGGTATTTGGCATCTGGAAATAATCAAGTCCTTGAAGGTTTCCTGAACCAGAAAGGCTCGTTTCAGGGTCAATACCTGTATAAGGAGTTGACAACCATAGGTTACGACCAGTTACACCAACTTCAATACGACGGAAAGGAGTTTTTCCGAGTAGGCTTGAAGGCAAAGTATACGCAAGTGTAAGCTCACGAAGACGTACCCATGAAGCATCTTCTACAAACTGCTCAGATGGTCCTACAAAACCAGAACCATTTCCTGTACGGAACCAACTCTCATCAAGGGTTACTTGAACGGCGTTTGCTGCCCCATCTCCCTGTACAACGATTTCATTGTCAGCGTTACGAGTTCCTGTTACACCTTCAAACACTTTAGTTTCTACTCCACGACCTTCAGTTCCAGCGTGTGTTCCATATGAGTATAGTGCTCCACGAGTACCATTCCACATATCGCCACCTTCTTTGATATCAAGGAATGCCTCTAAGCGAAGTCCTTTAAATGTAAATGTGTTACGAATTCCAAGAAGGAAGTCAGGATTAGGATCACCAACGACATCTTCACCGTAATCAGTCAATGGGAATCCATATTCTGGAGAATCAGGATTCTGCTCAATGATCAGCTGACCATCATCAGTACGGTTCCATGTGTCACCATATAGCAGACCGAAAGTCTGACCAGCAACCAAACGACCGTTTGCGCCAAAGAATCCACCAAGACCAATGTTCTCAACACCGTCAGCAAGCTTCTCAACAACATTCTTGTATGTTGTAAAGTTAGCACTTACTTCCCAGTTAAATCCTTCAGGATTTACAACAGGCTGCAATTTCAAAATAGCTTCCCAACCTTTATTGGAAATCTCACCAGCGTTAAGCACTGTGCTTGTATATCCAGCAGTACGTGCTACAGGAACAGCAAAGATTTGGTCAATCGAAAGCTGGTTAAAGTATGTCACGTCAAGACCTACGCGGTTACTCAAGAACTTCAAGTCAACACCAATTTCGAATGAGCGAACACGCTCTGGACGAAGCTGAGCATTACCAAGCTGAGTACTCTGACCAAATAGTGATTGACCAGCAAACGGGCTGGAAACACCTTGTGCACGAGTATAACCGTCAGTAATAGAAGGTCCTACAAATACTGTACTTGTAGAATAAACAGGAGGCTGATTACCTACTTCACCGTATGATACACGTAGCTTACCGTATGGGAAACCTGTGCTTGACTCAAGACCAAGTGCTTCGGTAAATACTACACCAAGGTTGGCTGCAGGGTAGAAGAAAGACTGTGTCTCTGCTTCCTGACCGAAAGTAGAAGCCCACTCGTTACGACCTGTCAATCCAAGGAAAATCCAGTTATCCCACTCAAACTGAGCATCAGCAAATACAGCTGCGGTACGGATGATCTCATCATAATCAAAGGTTGTGATATTTGATGCGTTTCCAAGGTTGTAGAAATTGTCAATCGTAAGACCAGCACCTTGTACATACAAGTTCTTGCGGGTTCTGTGACTCAGGTTGTTACCAACCATCAAAGTTGCACCGAACTTGCCTTCGATCTCAGGCTTAAAGTTTACAAAAAAGTCTGAATAGGTCTCACGACGGCTCCAGATATCTTCAAATACTTGACCTACACGACCACCATTGGCAGAACCGATAGCAAAAATCTGCTGACGAGCATCTGTATAGTAATCATTACCTAGACGGTGCATCACGCTCAACCAGCTCACAGGAGAATATTCCCACTCAACGTGCCCGAAAACACGGTTAACATCATCCGTAAATGGATCACGGTTGATTGTCCAGTAAGGGTTGTTAAATGCAGGGTGCCAGTTACGCTGGCTTCCATCGGCATTCAAATATGATGACGCGTCACCAAATTCAGTAGCGCCATTTGAGGCACGGTATGAAGCAGGAGTACGGAATAACGCAAGTGCTACACCACCACCATTCGATCCTTGCTGGGCACGACGGCTATTAGACTTGGTATAGTTTACGGAACCTGCAACACGTAGCTTATTACCAAGCTTTGTATTACCACGTAGTGAAACATTTGAGCGAGTATACTCTGTTCCAGGAATAACACCTTCCTGACGTGTGTCACCAAATGAAGCGTAAAAGCTACGGTTTACATCACCTCCAGAAAGGCTGATGTTATTACGTAGTGTAGTTCCTGTTGTAAAAAACTCATCATTGTTGTTGTACACCTGAGCTGCAGTAGCACCAGCTGTCCCTGCAGGAACAGGGAGACCAGAAGCAGGATCAACAAGCGTCTCAGAAATCTTAGCACCCCATGAACGAATATTCGCACTTGATGTACCATTCAAACCTTGAGCAAATGTGCTCTGAAGTTCAGGAAGCTTATTCACTTCATCAAATGCAAGTGAACCGCTATAGTTGATGGACATTCCACCACCGTTACGAGCACCTTTTTTGGTTGTGATCAAGATCACACCATTCGCTGCGCGTGAACCATACAGTACAGAAGCAGCTGCACCTTTCAATACTGAGACACTCTCAATATCATCAGGGTTGATGTCCAATGCACGGTTAGATACTACCGCGCCACGTAGGCCGCTCTCAGAGCGCTCCTGGTTGTTAGAAACAGGAATACCATCCACAACAAATAGTGGCTGGTTGTTACCAGAAATCGACGCAGAACCACGGATACGGATGTTAGCACCAGCACCAGGAGCACCTGATACAGAGAATGCCTGTACACCAGCAACCTTACCAGCAAGCGCTGTGGCAACGTTGGTCTCTTTTGAGTTGGCAATTACATCACCACCTACTTCCTGCACAGAGTAACCAAGCGCTTTCTTCTTCTTGGTTACACCGAGCGCTGTTACAACCACCTCGTCGAGGGTGAGGTCTTCAGCAAGTGAGATGTTGATAGATGATCTTCCGTCGATCTTGATTTCTTGAGTAGCTCTTCCTACAAAGGAAAAGATCAAGAATTGACCGTCAGAAGGAACTTCGAGGGAATAGCTTCCCTGGTCGTTGGTAAAAGCACCAATAGTGGTTCCTTTAACAACCACTGCGACGCCTTCAAGTGGATCTCCACTTCGCGCGTCTGTGACCTTCCCGGTTACTGTGGATTGGCTATACAATAAGCCAAAACCAAAAACCAGGACGGCTAGAAATAGCAGTCTTTTCATAAAACTAAGCTTTGGGTAAAAAAAATGATTGAACAGTAAAGGTATCTAAATCTGATAAGTTTACAAACAGTTTACATTGACTTTACATAGCTGCTTTTTGAAAGCTCGTCTTTCAAATTCGGCACTTCATCCAGCCTGAGGTCATTTCATCCTATCTGCTTTTTTATACTTATACAGATACCCGATACTTGGATCACAAACCTCAGGAAACCATGTCTAAGTATCTATTTATTGTCTTTTTCCTAATCACCTCAACCTCTTCTTTGATAGGCTATTCTTCAGCAAATGGCTTTAAAGTAAAAAAAACAGGCAAGATTAAAGGTGTCGTCAAAAATCAAGATAAAAGCCCTCTGACCGGTGTCAGCATTTTTGCAAAAGGCACATATGATGGTACAACAAGTGATAGTTTAGGCCAATTTTCATTTTCGCTGAGTAGGCCCAAAGATTCTGTTACGATTGTGGCGCGTTATCTCGGTCATGCACCATTTTCACAGACTTTTCTCTTAACCAACAATGAGCTTTTTCTAAATATTACCCTCATCGACACCAATGCATCTACCAATACGGTCGTCATAACCGCAGGCGCATTTGAAGCAAGTGATGAAAAAAAAGGAGTTCTTTTACGACCCCTTGATATCGTGACAACCGCCGGCGCGATGGGGGACATCGCTGCGGCCTTAACAACGTTACCAGGAACTCAAGCCGTGGGCGAAGACGGACAGCTATTTGTCCGCGGAGGAACCGCAGGTGAAACACGCACATTTATTGACGGCATGCGTGCGCCTTTTTTCTATACAAGTCAGGTCCCAGATGTACCAGCAAGAGGTCGCTTTTCTCCCTTTCTATTTAAAGGCACCCTTTTCACCACGGGAGGATACTCTGCGGAATATGGTCAAGCTTTATCCTCCGCCCTTATTTTAGAAACGCAGGATTTGCCCAAGGAATCCCAAACAAGTGTTTCTCTCATGACCATAGGCTTGGGGGCGGCGCATACTCAACGTTGGAAAAAAAGCTCACTATCAGTATCTGCCGACTACACCAATATGGCGCCTTATTTTAGCCTCATTCCTCAACGATTTAGTTTCCAGCAGTTTCCTGAAGGCGTGAATGGTGCAATAGGCTTTCGCCAGCAAATGGGAAAAACCAACCTTCTAAAAGGCTATGGAACGTTCTCTCGAAACGAGGTGGCGCTGAGTTATCCAGCAGTCGGAAATGATGCGGCGGCCACAGTTAGATTGGTAAATGAAAATAGCTATCTCCAAAGTACTGGTCGCTGGCTTGCAGGAAAATGGCTTATCAATGGTGGCTTGACCTACACGACAAACCTCGACCGATATAACTTGGCAGATGGTGACGTAGAGCGAAATGGGAAAGAGGCTCAAGGTAAAATCACTTTCTGGCGTTCCTTCAGTAAAAAAATCAGCTTGCGCACAGGCGCGACAGTGGTGCGCGCAGAGCGGTCAGAATATTTCACTCCAAAAGGAACAACTATTCAACAAGGGGGAAACCTCAACGAGACCCTCGCGGCAGCATTCGCCGAGGCCGATATTCGGATCGGCAGGAAATGGGCCCTCCGCACCGGCCTTCGCTCAGAGTACAGTACATTACTCCAAAGGGCAAATCTTGCACCTCGTCTCTCACTCGCCTGGCAGACTTCTAAGTATGGACAAATCTCCGCCGCTTACGGCGTCTTTTACCAAAACCCACCATACGAACGCCTTTGGTCAGAACCGACCATCGATTATGAGCAGTCTCAGCACCTCATGCTCAATTATCAGTGGAGCAAAAGCAACAGAACCTTCAGGATCGAAGGGTATTATAAGCAGTACAATCGCCTCCTGCGCTTTGACCCTACTGCTCCTTATAATCCTAATTCCATAACCAGTGATGGAGATGGTTTTGCCAG
>JBGCFB010000133.1:0-9186 GCA_045106685.1 Bacteroidia bacterium
CATACGCACTGATATTTTTTTGAGTGCTACCCAAAATCTGAGCTAACTCAGCTTGAGTAAGATTATAATGCTCGCGTAATACAGTGAGATTACGACAAAAACGGCTTTGAATTTGATCCATCATAACAAACGGTTTTAGTATTTGCTAACAAATATAGGAATCAGAATCGGGATACCAAAATTTGTTCTAAAGAAATACTAATAAAATGCGTTTTGTGCTTTTGGCTATTAGCTGCTGGCTGCTGGCTGCTGGTAAGTGTAATAATTGAATTCAAAACACCAAACCCAAAACTCGAAACCCTGAACAACTACTATATCTGCTTATCAATGTCTAAAAAAAAGAACTGATTTGACTGGAAGCCCCAATCAAATCAGTTCAAATAGTAGGCGCGCAATCAGCTAATTATCAAATCAGCTAGTCAAGATTACTGCTTAACAACTTTCTTGGTAGCAACAGTAGCTCCGTTTACAGAAGCTTGCAGCATATAGATACCAGCTGACAGCGACTCAATGTTCATTGTAGCGTTTAGCTTGTTTCCAGCAATCGCGGCTTCCTGTGAAAGAACCACACGGCCATTTAGATCAACTAGACTTAGAACCGCAACGTCTCCTGTAACACCTTCAGCAGTCACTTCGAAGAGGTTGGTTGCTGGATTAGGCAAAACAACAAAGTTCTCGTTAAGTGCTGGTGTATTCGAAACTGTTGTTGAGAAATATCCCAACTGCTCCATAAAGGTCCATCCGCGAATCCAGAAGCTACCATGCTCAGCAAAGGCTCCTTTGTAATTTACTGGAGTAAACCATGGATCACTGTATGGTGTGAGCGAAGTAGTGTATGCAGGTCCTGCGCTGCTTGGGCGCAGGTCAAGTGCATTTTGGCCTATCGCACGACTATTCGAAGTAAGCGATCCAAACAATGGGTCTTGATTTATATTATTGGCGTTAGCGAAATACATCTGGATATCATTTTCAGATGAAGAAACTACCTGCAAGGAATCTGGTGCGCCATTGAACTTGTCTGGCGACATTTTGAAGATTTCCAAAGGCGCATTTCCACCTACATTCCAAAAAATATTGTTTTCCAGCTTCAATTCGCCTGCCTTATAGCGGTCATAGCAATCTGTTCCTGTTCCGAGGATTTCGATGTCGATACCTTTATCCTGATCTACAAAAATAGAGTTACAATACACTCCTCCTGCATTATCACGAAATGTTATCATACGCTTTCCAGAACCTCCACCACGACCAATGTAGGTTGCATTATAGATTTCAGGCGTAGCATATGGTTGTGCTGTTTCAGGCTTGGTGCCGCCATCGTGCTCACCACAACGGTCGCCTGTAGTATCAGATTGGATAGCTACCCAAAACTGACCTTTTCCACGAAAGCCTTCATCATAATCATAAGAGTCGTCGCCACAAAAAGCCACAAGCAAGTGCTTGGTATTGACGGTTCCTCCAAAAAACTCAACACCATCATCAAAGTTGAAGATAACTTCGACATAATCCACAGTTGTGCCACGTCCAACACCACCAAGGGTAAGGCCATTGATGTCATTATTAGGCGCGATAGATGCGCCGCCATAACGGATTGAGACATAGTTGATCACACCTGAATTATCATCGTCATTGGTGTCTCCATTTGGAAATGCACCATACTGTGAGCGAGCGTCTCCCGAAGGCAGGCCTTCTATTTCGGTAGAACCAGGAGTAGAATTGAGACTGGCGTTACCAAGGATGATCAAGCCGCCCCAAAGCCCTTTTGTGCCTGGACGAATGTCAACTGGATTAGCAAGGTCGTCATTTGCAGCTGTAAAAATGATGGGATCAAAATAAGAACCACGAGCGAAGATTTGGCCTCCACGCGCTACGATCAGTGCCGTAGCATTCGAGCCTGTGCCAGGATTTCCTCTAACAACTGTTCCAGCTTCAATGTTGAGTACTGCACCGGAATCAACAAATACGCGCTCTGTGAGAAAGTACACATTGTCTTTTGTCCAGGTTACGGTATCTCCTGTATTAATGTCAGCATCGCTCACATTGATGTCTGCAGCTTCAAGCGAGAAGGCAGCGATTAATCCAACTACAAGCAGGTAAATCTTTTTCATTTTTTGTACAAATTATAGCGAATAAGAAAGGCCCAGTGAATACGTGGTACCAAAGCTCTGTCGGTCAAATATATACGCTTCGCCATTATATTCCTGCACAAATTTATAATCTGGGTTCAAAATATTGGTTGCACGAGCGCGGATGCGGAAATGCTTCAATACGCGCTTCGAGATAGTTGCATTAAGCAATCCTCGAGGAAGCTCGTACACATCAGGTGCATCGAGGGCAATAGTACTTATCCGACGTCCAAAGTTGACATAACTAAGCGAGAATTCCCATCCAGCGATTGGATTCACATAACTAAGCTCTCCATTAGCAGCCCAAGGCGACTGCCCAAATAGCGGGCGACGCTGCGGGCGAGTAGGGTCAATTGCAGTAATCAGCTCATATGAATCCGGGTCAATATCGACACGTGAACGAATGAGTGAAAGGTTACCACCTATCTGGAAGTACTTAAAGGTCTTTCCTAAGAATGAAAGGTTTTTACGAAACTCAAACTCGGCTCCGTAAGTAACAGCATTGTCCACATTCACCCAGGTGAACTCTGGGTTTTGGGCATTTGCGACCTGCACTTTTTCGATCGGGTTTGAGAAATTTTTATGGAACAATGAAACCGAAACGATTTCACCAGGATTGGCAGGGAACCACTCCCAACGCAAATCAAGGTTGTCGATCAGCGTGCGCTGAAGATCAGGATTACCATATACGGTAAAGTCAGCACCAAAACCGAATGACTCAAAAGGAGCAATTTCGCGGAAGTTAGGGCGAGCGAGTGTTCGTGCATATCCTGCACGGATATTCATACTGGTAGAATCGAAGCGATAGATCAGGGAAGCCATCGGCAACGGATCAATCTCAGAGATCTCCCCAACACGCTTAGACGGATCCTGAGACCTTACCAGCATATCAGTAGTCTCCAAACGAGCGCCAAAGACGGCTTTCAAGCGATTTGATATAGGTAATTCAGCCATTGCATATCCGGCTAAAAACGTCTGTTCTGCATCATATTGGTTCTGGAGTTCGGAAGCATTTTGTAGTAATACAAAGGTTGCATATGATGGATAGCTGATTCCATTGATCACATATTCTCTGTAATCAAATCCCGCAGCGTTTGCCAGGTAATTTTGCTCATCACCATTAAACTGTCTCGCATTAATCAAGCCTCCATATTCGTAGCGTGTCTCACCAAATGAGCGATTAGCGTTCGTGTAAGCTGCTCCCCATTTGATCTTGCCAGCTTTTTCTCCCAATGTAAATGGCAGTGTAGCATTCACGCGGACATCATTTGTCTGCTGAGTAAGGTCACGGTAAAAGTGTGCTGGTGCGCGATAGTTCGAAAGGTCAATATTGAAAATAGGGCTTTCGTCAGGTGATTCGGCAGGCGTAAACTGAGATGTAAAAAATCTGAGGTTAGGATCATACTGACGTGAGCCTGAAAAAGAAGCAATCCAATCTAGTTGAAGTCCCTTTTCTTTGCTTTGTCCCAAAACATGATCGCCTTCTACTTGCACGATATTCATAGAGCGCTCGGTATATCCGATGCTACTCGCATTTAGAATATCGGTAGTGTTGTCTTCAGGAAAAGTACCAGCATAATCCGATGCTACATTGGAACCTCCCTGGTTGCGCATGAGGTTAACGCTAATGGTGTTTTTGTCTGAAATTTTATACGAAAGCTTCATCAAACCTCCCCAGACTACTTTATGTTCACTGGAAGTATAAGCTAACTGGCGAAGCGTATTGAGGCCTGTTGATATTTCACCAGAAGCGGCATCGGATGTATTTTTGAAGCGACCATAAAGGCTGTTAGGAGCATGCTTGTAGCTACTATTATAAGTAAGTCCTGCAATGAAGCCGAGGTCTTTTCCAAACAACTTATACTGATTACCCATGGAAAACTGAAGGCTCTGGTTCATGCCTGAGCGCATCGCAGTTGGGGCAATATTGTCGCGTGTAGCAAAATCGAGCGTCGCTTCGCGGTATTGCTCCGCAAGCCCCTGCCACTGGTCCTGACTACCGAGGCTGGTATACTGACCAAGGTCAGGCCACCCAATAGCATCAAGGTTTTGTACAGACTCAGGAACACCACGGCTTCCATCATCAAATCCGAGCCAGTCGGTTCCTCCCCTATTTCCACTTAAGAAGTCATCCTGGAAAGAGGACTGCGTATTGAAGCCAGCTGAGTAGCCAACTTTTAGTTTGAATTTATCAGGAAAATCGCGCGTGATCACATCTACCAATCCGCCAGTAAAGTCACCAGGAAGATCAGGTGTAAATGTTTTATGAATAATAATGCGATCGATCAGGTTAGCTGGAAAAAGGTCCAACTGTACGGCATTGCGATCCGGATCAAGACTAGGAATTGTAGCGCCATTTAGCAGCGTCTTGCTGTAGCGATCACCTAAACCACGTACGTACACGTACTTTCCGTCAGCAACGGTCACACCTGAAACACGCGCAAGCGCAGCGCCGACATTATTATCACCAGTACGCTGAATAAGGTCATTACTTACTCCGTCTATAGAACTTAGCGCGCCCATTTTTTTCTTCATAAAAGAGGCGGATGAGGCTTTATTGGCCTTGGCGACGATATTGACTGTTTCCAGCTCGGTTGGAGCATCTTCATACAGCACGATATCGCGTACCACGACTTCGTTTGTGAGCGTGACGTCTACAGTGTCAGTCGCAAAACCGAGATAGCGGACAATCAATGTATAGGAACCTGGCTTAGCCTTTATAGTATATGAGCCTTCAACGTCGGTTCGGGCTCCGCCAAAATTGGCGTCACCTTGCATCAGTAATACCGTGGCACCAGTAAGTGCTTCGCTATCAGTGCCGCTGGACACGCGCCCACGAAGGGTGCCCTGGCCGATGGCATTCATGCTGATAAGCATCAAGGTAATACTCAAGAATACGTTTAGTCTTTTTTGGAACATTTTAGTAGATTTTATTTGCGTTCGCTATTACGACGGCAAAAGTCATCTTTGGTCGTTAGGTGGGCATGAAATCTATGTTAAAAGATTGTTAAGCTGTTAGAAGAGGCTGCTGTGTGCTGTGTGCATCAAAAATGTTTCGTGACAGCCTAGACAGGCTAACCTTTTCTGGCAAGAAGCTAGCAGCCAAAAGCCAATAGCCGCGAAAAACTTACTTTTGCACCATGAAAAGAAATATACTATTCACACTCCTGATCGTCATGACCGTAGGTATGCAGAGTTATGCTCAGGATTCTGTTCGGGTTATGCATTACAATATCCTTCGCTACGGACTTGATTGTAATGTTGATATTGCAACAAAGACGACCTGGCTTAAAAATATCTTTGACTTTTATAAGCCCGATATTCTTACCATAAATGAAATAGGTCCGGAAGAGGCATATGCAAATCGTATCAAACTACAGGCGCTTACTTACGCTCCGATGGATTATGCTGATAATAATAATACAGCCAATTCATTTTTAGTAAACCGCCTTTTTTATAATACCGACAAGTTTGAATTAGTCAGGCTGGAACTTATTCCAGGAAACCTGCGTGATGTGGACGTATGGACTTTGCGTGACAAAAAACGCGCAGCAGCAGGAGATACGCTGGAGCTTAGCTGTATCGCTATGCACCTGAAGGCGGGAAGTTCATCTTCTGACCAAAGTCGGCGTGCGACTGCCGCTAACGCGGTGATGTCATGGATTCAGGCGAAGGGGCCTGACTTCAAGAATTACCTCGTCATGGGAGACTTTAATATCGGTGGTGCATCCGAACCAGCATGGCGCGCCTTTACCTTTAATGGAAACACGGATATAAACTTGCAGGATCCGACTGGAAAACGTGCTGGCTGGGGAGCAAGCACCGTGGAGATTCTGACGCAGGCTCCGACCACTTCGCGTGGTGACTGTGGCGTGGGTGGCGGACTTGATGATCGTTTTGATGCAATCCTCACGAGTCAGGCTGTTTTGAACAATACTGCTCAGTACGGCTATATTCCTGGAAGTTATGAAGCTCTCGGCAATGATGGTCGCACACCGTATGACCAGGAGTTAGATTGCCAGGGTAACACCTCTGTGCCTTCCAGCATTTGTGGCAATCTGAAGCAAGCCTCCGATCACCTTCCGGTTGTATTGCAATTACTCGCAGGGTATCCTACAAGCATTTCCCAAACAGCATGGCCTCAGGCGCATCTTTTCATCGCTCCTTTTCGCCAAAACGAAAACCCTTACCTGAATATCGACATCAGCAATCAACGCCGCGAGGTCGAACTTGTCATCGTCAATATGCAAGGACAAGCTATTTGGAACACAACCATAGAGCCAAATCAAACCGAAGTGATGCTTCCTATGAACCGCTTCGCGCATGGTGTCTATGCAGTTCGCATTCAGAATAAGCAGGGTCGTCAGAAGACGCTAAAGTTTAGTTGGTAGGTTTCAAATTGAGAATTGAAAATGGATAATTGAAAATGTGGTTGTAGAGAAAATGCATGTGTTGCGTAGAGTAGAGAAAAGGCATGCCTTTTCTCTACAATCACTGGCCCAAAGGGCCTAATATTAATGCGAAAACGCCGAACCCCTAATGAAAGGGGAACGACGCCTCATCTACATAAAATTTTCTGGGAACTGAAAGTGCATAGTAGAGGCGCAAAATTTTGCGCCTCTACTATGCTTCAGCACTAGCGCATCACAGATCCTTTAGGGAAACTTGCGGTAGTGTTATTCATCATTTCGTCAGCAGTAGCGTGGCCGAGTGTTGCAGAGATGTTGTGAAGCAAAGGCTTAAGGACAAATGGTGCAGGGCTGTTATCTGGAGTAGGTTCAATCGATACAACAACTGTGCGTCCGCGAAGGTCTGTAGGGAATGTAAGTCCTGATGGAGCATTCAAAAGAAAATCTTCGCCCGGGAATGGAGGGCCTGGGTTTGTACCACTAAATGGAGCGCCTTCATCAGCAGCGTCGCCTGCAGAAAATGTCCCTGTAGAAAGTGGGTTGCCGTCGATAACGACCCATCCTTCATATTTCCATCCTGCATTCAGTGTTGGAAGATTTAGGCCTGGCATCATTGAACCAGAAGTGTTGTCGATAAACCATAGTCCACTAAAGTTTTCAGACGCATCACCGCTGCCTGTTGGAGCAGCAAGGAAGTACTTACCAGCAGCGCCTTCAAAATCATCACCTACTGTTCCAGTACTTAAGTTTGCAGAAGCACCCGAGAATGCACCTGAAAGAATTTTAGTTGCAGCTGGAGCAGGATCGTTGTCTGGGCTAGGCTCAATCGAAAGCACAAACATTGTTGCAGCATCTAGATTAGCAGCATCTACTTCAAAACTGGTTTGAGAAAGTGTTCCACTACCGTCTACTGTAAATGTTCCAGTAGAAACAGGCGAGCCGTCTACGATTACCCAGCCTTCATAGGCATAACCAGCGCCGAGGTCTTCAAGACCAGTCAGGTTCAAATCAAGGTTTGAAAGGTCGTCTGTATTGTCACATGCTGTGAGAAACGAAATCGCGATGAGGGAAATAAAGAGAATGTTTTTCATTGTAATAAAAGTTTTTGGGTTTCTTTTGGGCAAATAAACGGCACTTATCCGGGGCAGTTATCACAAAAGATTAAACTTTTAGTACAGAATGATCACACTCACAACCTGCTCATTATCAACATATTAGTGCGATATTCACCCTTATGAAAGACTCACATGACTTCCAGGCGACACAAAACGTGAAGCCCTTGTGATAATTCTGTGATACCTTTTAGATTTATTTGTGATAGAAATGAAAAAAGTACTCGTCATAGAGGATGATCGCGCGATCGTCGACCTGCTGGAGATTCACCTCAAGGATCTTTCCTGCGAGGTGTTCAAGGCCTTTGATGGCCAGGACGGTCTTTCCAAAGCGCTCTCCATAAAGCCCGATCTTATTATACTGGACCTTACCCTTCCTTTTATGGATGGTATAGAGGTCTGTCAAAAGGTCCGAGCGGTGCAAAACACACCTATCATTATGCTTACAGCCAAGTCTGAAGAAATAGACCGGATTCTCGGATTGGAACTTGGTGCTGATGATTATATAACAAAACCTTTTAGTGTAAGGGAGTTTATCGCGCGGGTTAAGGCCATTTTTAGACGTACCAAACTCATCGAAGAACAGGTTACAAATAAGCGTGGTGCTACCATTCGTTGCCAAGGCCTTATTGTAGATATAGAAAAGCGGAAGGTTTTGGTACAAGAAAATAAAGTGGAGCTATCGCCTAAAGAGTTTGATCTTCTGGTACTGATGGCTTCGAATCCTGGTAAGAGCTACTCACGTTCTTCGCTCCTGAAGCAAATCTGGGGATATGATTTTGACGGATACGAACATACTGTCAATTCGCACATCAACCGTCTCAGGGCCAAGATAGAACCAGACATGAATACACCATCCTACATCCTCACGACCTGGGGAGTTGGTTATCGTTTTAATGAAGAAATGGAGGAATGATGCCTAATCAACAAACACTAACGCCCAAGCTCATAACGAAGCTCGGTATAAGCTTTCTGCTGTTAGTCATTCTAATGGCAGCATCATATATCGTGACGACGCTTTATTTTACCCAAAAATATCGCCAGGAAATCACGCAGAAGCTCAACACAAATCTTGCCCAGCATCTTATTGATGAGAAGTTTCAGCAAGCGGAGCCATTTCTGGAAGATGGTGCTGTGAACAAGGCACTCTTCGGTGACCTCATGCACGACATGATGGCGGTAAACCGCGCCCTGGAAGTATATCTACTCAATGATAAAGGGGAAATACTGTATTCGGTAGTCCTTAATCATGACAAACCGAATGAGCCAGCCAAGACGGTTTCCCTTGCCCCTATAAAGGACTTCGTTGCCAATAAAGGTGAAAAATATATCCTGGGGGATGATCCGTTAAATCCAGATGTGCAGAAAATCTTCTCCGCTGCTCCATATGAAAGCAAAGGCAAATCGGGCTATGTATATATAATACTAGAAAGTAAGGTGGAAGAAGTGATCACTTCGTCGCTTGCTTCGAGCTACTTTGTGCGATTAGGGATCGGTGGTGCTATTCTGACGATGCTTTTTGCTATTGGAATTGGATTGGCG
>JBGCFB010000134.1:0-2544 GCA_045106685.1 Bacteroidia bacterium
CACCGCCGCCACCTTTTGATCGGCCGCCTCCGCCGCCTGATCTGCCTCTTCCTCCTCCGGATCGGCCGCCTCCACCACTTCTTCCTCCTCCGGAATTCCTTCCACCTCTGCCACCACCGCCTCCGCGATGATTACCTCCCCGGCCTCCGCCATGGCGGCCTCGGCGCATACCTTTCGGATTGTAAGTAGGAGTTTCCCCTAATGACTCAGGAGTTTTAATCTTATCAACCTCCCGTTCGATGAGTGTTTCTATATTTCCGAAGCGATACATGTCATCAGGAGTGATAAATGTAATGGCTTCGCCAGTAGTATTGGCACGTGCAGTACGACCGATGCGGTGAACATAGTCCTCAGCATCTTGCGGTACGTCATAATTCAGAACGTGACTCAAGCTATCAATATCGATACCACGAGCAAGCACATCTGTAGCTACAACGATTGGGAATTGTTTATTTTTAAAGGCAACAAGTGAAGCCATACGCTCCTTTTGATCGCGATCAGAGTGAATGGCCCTGGCGTCAATACCGCGCTTTACGAGGCGACGTGTGATTTTGTCTACACTTGCTTTAGAAGAAGCAAAAATGATCATACTATCGATCGACTTTTGCTTAATAAGGTGATCTAAAAGGTCATCCTTTTGGGAGTCATATACAACGTAGGCTTCGAGCGTAACACCTTCGGCTGGTTTGGATAGTTCCAGCGTGACTTCTGCAGGAGTTCCTGCCATGATCTCCTTAGCCAGTTTCCTGATCTTGGGAGGCATGGTGGCAGAGAACATGAGGGTTTGCTTATTATCCGGAACATTCTGAATAATCTCTGTAATATCCTCATAGAAGCCCATATCGAGCATCTTGTCCGCCTCATCCAATACTACGACTTGTACACCGCTAAGGTCCATAAACCCTAGCTGATACTGCATTTTAAAACGACCAGGCGTAGCGACAATAATGTCGATTCCTTCTTCAAGGGCTTTTTTCTGCTTATCCCATTGTCTGGGCTGATTTCCACCAAACACTGCTACAGAGTATACGCCTGTGAAATAGCCTAGGCCTTCTACATTTTGGTCTATCTGCATTGCAAGCTCACGTGTGGGTACGATGACCAGGCAACGTGTCTTTCCTGCTTCCTGAGCCAGGATTCTTTCAATAACAGGGATTGTAAAAGCAGCTGTCTTTCCTGTGCCGGTTTGGGCGCAGGCGATCAGGTCTTTTCCTTCCAGAATAACCGGAATTGCTTGTTCTTGTATTGGGGTGGTTTCTTCAAAACCAAGTGCTTTGATCCCATCCAATAGGGTCGGATCAAGCGGGAGCTCGTCAAATCGCATGTTGCAAATATACAGGGACTTTTGGCTTTCCCTATTTTACCCAGACTTCAAGTCTGTGTGGATTCACTGCAGCAGTGGCTTCTGGAGCGAAACCAAGGATTTCTACTTGATTATCAATGCCGTATTTTTCTTCCAAAACATTCTGTACAAAAATGCCACGCTCTTCTGCCAAAAATACTGACCCTACTGTTTCTGCGAAACTAAGAAGGTAAATCGTTTGGCCCTGGTATTGACCTGATGAAAGCTCGTCAGCAAGTTCTTCGATACTTTTCTGCTCAACAGCAGAAATCGGTGCTGAAGAGATACGTACGTTTAGATTTTCATAAAGCTGCTGAGCACCATTCGTTATCTTCTTATAAGAAGCTGAAGGGGCTGCCCCGTTGCGCTGGTTGACAAAGTGAGCAACACTCGCAGACTCCTTTTCAGTAGAAACGAGAATCTCTTCTTGCGCTTTAGGAGGTGTAGGAATCGACTTTACTTGCTTGTTAGGATTGAATACAGGAGCAATGTTGGCATCCTGCGACGGTGTGAATGCATCAACAGCATATAGTCCTCCAATCGCTACAGCGGCCATTACACCCATGCCCATAAGGATAAGGCGAAGGTTCTGGCTCATACCAATCATGCGCCCGCATTTTTCGCAGGAACGATTATTGGTAACATTACGGTGTCCACAAGAGGAACATGGCCTGGAGTTAATTTTGATTTCAGTCATGGTAATAATACTTAGTACAAGACAAGTGCCAGAGTTGATCAGAATTGCACAAAACTTTAAAAAATGCGTTGAGGTGAAATATTATTCACTTCGGCATAAAGTTTGACTATTATTCTGAAGTTAGTCACACAGGAACGATTTTTGCTGTGTATAATAGAGTATTTTTTAAAAGACAACATTCCGAAAACTCGTTGTATTTTCGAATTCTGAAAACACATATCATGTTTAGAGATTACAAACATATATTTATCCAAGTACTGGCAATTGCAATTGTCGCTATGTTGCTTGTTTTAGCCTGTGAGACGGCACCAAACCCCCCTGAGAAGGGTGATATAGGAAATGGGAATACCCCGCCTACCCCAGAAGAAATAGCGATGTGCGCTACTGGTTGTGAGGATATTGTCGATCCGGTATGCGGACTTGACGGTGTTATTTACAGTAATGAATGTATAGCAAGGTGTACAGGTACCGCGATTGACCCGGATGGCGAGTGCGCGGTCTGTAA
>JBGCFB010000135.1:0-14379 GCA_045106685.1 Bacteroidia bacterium
AATCAGCCCGTTGATCATAGCGAGAATTTATATGTTTATGAAATCACCTCGCGTGATATTGAAACAATCACAAAGAAGCATGCCTATACCTGGGTACACACCTGGCTTCCTACTTGTTCAGGAGATTACTGTCAAAATATCAGCTATCTGGAACACTTTGCCGATCAATATAAAGACAAGGATATGGCATTGGTGCTTATATCCGAGGAGTATAGCTTAAAGGAAATAAAGCAAATCGCTTCTACTTCTCGCTACAGTCATCCTATCGGCATAATGAAGTCAGGCTACTTTGGTTACAAAGTCAAGAAAGCTAGCCAGAAGCTTTATCACGATCTCACCAAAACAGAACCCACCCAGGAGAGTCTGAACGAAGCAATTATCACAGATGAATATTTCTTCAAGAACGGCGAACTGGTCTTCAAAGCATCTGATATGGAAGCCGACGACTTGGCGAGGTTGATGACTGAGGAGTAGCATAAAAAAAGCGGATCAAGCCTTTAGAGCTTTGATCCGCTTTCTGTTTTATCTGCAAAAACGCTTATACCTTCTCAATCACCATCGAAGAAGCTCCGCCGCCGCCATTGCAAATAGCGAGCAGGCCGTTTTTGCCTCCATTGTTACAAAGGGCATGGGTAAGTGTTGTAAGAATACGCGCCCCGGATGCGCCAAGCGGATGACCAAGAGCAACAGCTCCGCCATTCACATTGACCTTGGATGGGTCGGCATTCATCTCGCGGTTGAAGGCCATCGTTACGACCGCAAAGGCTTCGTTCACTTCGAAGTAGTCGATATCGTTGACGCTAAGTCCAGCGCGCTCAAGCGCGATAGGCGCGGCTTTGGTAGGCGCTGTAGTAAACCACTCCGGCTCATGCGCTGCATCGGCAAAGCTCACAATGCGCGCCAACGGCGTAAGGCCGTAACGCTTAATCGCGTCTTCACTTGCAAGTACGAGTGCTGATGCTCCATCATTAATGGTAGATGCATTGGCAGCAGTGACAGTTCCTGTTTTAGAAAATGCCGGGCGAAGGTTCGGGATTTTGTCAAATTTCACCTTCTTCGGCTCCTCATCTTCGCTCATCACGATGGCGTCGCCACGGCGCTGAGGAATCTCGACTGGCACGATCTCAGATGCAAATGAGCCGTTTTCCGTAGCTGCAGATGCACGCTTGTATGACTCAATCGCGTATTCATCCTGCTCTTCACGGCTGATACCGAACTTGTCAGCAGTGCGATCAGCAAAGGTTCCCATCGGTCCGCCGAGATAGACATCGGTAAGGCCATCTTTTGAGAGTCCGTCTACCAACGTAGCGTCTCCAAACTTGTAGCCAAAACGGCCTTTAGGTACATAGTAAGGGATATTGGACATACTTTCCATACCGCCTGCTACGATCACGTCCGTAAGGCCAAGACCGATTTGCATCGCTGCAAACATCACAGCTTTGGTACCTGAGGCACATACTTTATTGACGGTAGTGCAAGGCACATTATTGGGGATATTGGCTCCTAGTGACGCCTGACGGGCAGGGGCCTGTCCTAGATTGGCAGAAACCACATTTCCCATATATACTTCCTGCACCTGATCAGCCGCTACACCGGCCTGCTTCAGGGCTCCTTCAATAGCAAGTGAGCCTAGCTGAGTAGCAGAAAAGCCAGCAAGCGCACCGCCAAAACTTCCCATCGGAGTACGTGACGCGGAAACGATGAATACTTCTTTCATAAAATCTAATTGTTGTCGTGTGGATTGGCCGCAAAGTTAATGAAAAGCCCTCGACTTCGTCTTGGGCAATGAAAAGCACTCGCTGTGCGAATGCAATGAAGCTTACAAAGCTTGTGGCTTTAGCCTGAATTATCTATTACTATTGCCCGATGATTTACCATCCGGGCAATGGGGGAATCGCTTCGCGGCTGCTTTTGTGCCCCAGGCCATAAATGGCCGGGCAATAATATTAAAAAGAGAAGCTAAAGCTTCAGGATACTTTTGTGCTTCACTATCTCGACGAAGTCGAGATGCTTCATTAGAATCATGGAGCGATTTCTCTGCATTGCGCCGACCGCAGGGAGGCGTTATCTTTGCGCTTATATGAATCCAAGATTGCTTTGCTGGATAGGCCTGATGCTTATGGCAGCAACTATGAGTATCTCAAAAGTCGGCCTAAGTGTAGGCAGCATCATTATTCTACTGGCAGGACTTTGGCAGTGGCGCAATGACGGCTTTAAGATCAATGTTGCTGATCACAAGATGCCTATTGTGATTTCCAGTCTTTTTTTGCTGTCACTCATTGGATTTTTTTTTACAGAAAACACCCAGGGCTGGCTCGATGATCTACGCATAAAGCTTCCTATCGCTTTGCTTCCGCTGGCAATTAGCATATGCGCACCCTTCTCTAAACGCAAAGTCAACATGGTGTTTGCGCTGTATATGCTTGGGATTATTGTGGTAGCAGCACTGTCGATATTTAGCGCCTACGCCGATTACGAGCACCTTTCTAAGCGTGTTTCACAAAACAGCTCTGTCCAGGTAATCACGAGTATCAATCATATTTACTTTGGGCCCATGCTGGGCCTGGCTGGCCTACTGGGCATCAACTGGGGACTGAGACAGGACATCAAGGCCACAAGAATAGGATTTATTGTGGGCGGGCTGCTTGCCGTTATGCTCCTTCACTTGTTTACTTCACGCACTGGCTTCCTGGCCTTTTATGCTGGTGTAGGAGGTTGGATATTGTGGTTAATGGTTCGTAAAAAAGCCTGGTTATGGGGTTTGGGTAGCGTAGCACTCATTTGTCTTTTGCCTGTTATCGCCTTTTATACGGTACCTACTTTTAAAACGAGAGTAGAAGTTACCCGCTGGGATTTCCAGCAATACGTAGCGATGGAGAAAGCCCAGGAAGGAGGCGACTTCAGTGATCTCACGGTTGGACTTCGCTTTGTAGCCTGGAAGGCGAGTTATAATATATGGAAAGAGCAGCCGGTGATGGGAACTGGACTGGGCGATATGGATCAAGCACTTCTAGATGAATATGCACGATCAGGGGTGATCGCCAAAGAATCTCAACTTCTTACAAGTTCACATAATGAGTACATGGAATATCTGGGAGGAACCGGCGTTGTAGGTTTGCTCTGGCTGCTCCTGGTCCTCGCCTGGCCGATTTCTGACAAGTCTGTTAATTCCGAATCCCTCTTATGGATTCATACGGCGATGGTAGCAGCAGCATGCTTAAGCGAGTCCTTCCTGGAACGCCAGCACGGAGTCGCTTTTTACATACTCTTTGGTGTGTTTTTTGCAACTTTGAGTAAAAAATAGCGTTATTGCCTAAAATCCTAACCAACTGAACATGAAACGCTTTAGTCCTTTTAGATCAATCTTGATTGTAGGTACAGGAGCACTGCTCCTTCTCTCCACGAGTCTTGCCCAGTCAGTGGGTAAAATCACCTTCAAACAAGACAAACCTGTTGCGGTAGACGCTACCGGAACACCTCCCAAAACGCACAAGGTAAATAAAGGAGAAACCCTCCTTCAGATTGCGAAAAAGTACAACCGGACAGTAGATGAACTCGCTGCGATCAATGACCTGGAAGATGAAGACAAAATCTATCCTGGCCAGGTACTTACAGTCAGCATGGAAGCAAAATCGGTAACCCCTATCCAAGGTATTGCCAATAGAACTGCTGCTCCAGCGGCTGGTCAGCGCACCATTACAAAAGAAAAGCCGGTTTATTATGCGATGAAAAAAGGAGACGACATCTTCTCTGTTTCTGATACGCGTGAAGTAACCGTCGATCAACTCAAGGCCTGGAACCCAACTGCAACCTTTACACAAGGTGAGCGCGTTATCGTGGGCAAAGAGTATACTCAGGTAATCGTGGGCGCTCCGGCACCATCAGCCAATCAACGCATGGCAGGAAACATGAGTAATCTGGCAGAAAACACCAATACGGCGCCTCCAGCAGCGAATAAAACCAGCCTTCTAAAGCCTGTGGAGGCAGCTCCGATGGCACCAAAAGCTGTTACGCGTGGTGATGCACCTGCTCAGGTTCCGGTCACAGTGGACCCAGCCGGAAGAAACTATACGCTTCCTAATCTGACTCCTGCAGGCAGCATTGCGATTAACCAACGGTATGGAGAAGTAGACGATCCACGCCTATCGATGCGCTTTTATGTACATCACAAAACACTTCCTATAGGTTCAAAAATCAATGTGTTGATTCCTGGGTCAAATGGATATGTGCAAGCTGAGGTAGTAGGGAGACTTGCTCAAAGTAGCTCAGCAGATATTGGTCTTTCACCAGATCTTATGCGTGTTGTAAATCCTGCTTCAAAAGACGGAACCGTCACTATTTCCTACAACTAATGTTCTGGCAGGAGCTCAAAAAGATTTTTCTGGCGTCTGGTGCGCATGGCGTGTACTGGAGAATACACGCCTTGGGAATCCTGCTTCTGTACGAAATTCTAATTCATATCTACCTTGGGCCACAAGCCCGGGCTAACCTGAGAGAGGCGGACAGTTGGTTCGCCTTTTTCATTGATATATTCGGCTGGTTCGCGACGCTCTTCCTCTCCATCGGAATTGCAATCGATGTATTCATTCCGCTTTGGCAAGATTTAAAAGGAATAAAAACACCCAAAGAAAAAGGAAAGGATAAAAAAATAGCCGAAGCATGGGAGAAAGCCAATGGTGGCAAGGATGTCATGAAAGTGGCCGGTATTGATGGTTACAAAGCTTCTCCCAAAAAACCGTTTAAGGTAAATACCTGGGTACTTGCCAGAGTAGCCTTCGAAGGCTTCACATTTGGCGCTCTCGCCTTCGTATTGCTGCGCTATCCAACCTACTATCTTACAGGTTACCTCACAGAGTGGAACTTCACGATGGAAGGCAACGACCTACTGCGGCACCTTAATATCGGATGGTGGCATTACCTCGGCCTAGCTCTAGGTGTAGGTCTTATAAAAGAGCTCTTGTTCAGAAGCTTTTTGTTTAATTTTTTTATAAAATTCCTTGACAATTTTTTCAAAAAAAAGCCTTCAAAAGGAACCGGCGGTTTATTTACCTGGGCATTTTCCTTTATCCCAAGCAAGACTATAAAATGGGGGAAAGATACCGTTAAGCTAAGTCGTCAAATATTGGTAGCGGTCATTGTCAGCGTTATTTACGCCCTGACTCACGCCCTCATACTTGACTCACCCAGCGTGTATACCATAGTAGGCTTGTTCATTTTCAGCATGGGATTGTCTTTCCTCTACCTATGGCGAGGACTTGCTGTAGCAATCTGGTGCCATATCTGGTACCTGATTTTCTACTTCCTTATTATGACAATAGCTTAGTACTCGCGGCCCTACTTCGTAAATCGCTAACCTGCAATTGTCAATCCCTTCCCTTTCATATTCTATGAGGGAAAAGCGATTTCAAATTGACCATTAAGGATTGCAGATTTAGTGTCTTCAGCACTAGTAACGGCTCCGCATCAAGCTCGCGAACTCATCCACAACAGGATCGCCGCCTTTGACTTGCTGCGTATTCAAGACATACTTTTCTAGCACCTCATTTACTTCACCGGCATTTTCGGCGTGGTTCACCTTTTCGATGATCGCACGGAATCGAGCATGGTTTCCTCCAAATACTTTCTGGACGAATTGGTACTGCTTGTGCACAGGAATTTCATCCGGGACAATCTCTTTTCCTGGCCCACTCGATGCTGGAGCAGATTTCGCTGGAGTATCTTTCTTAAAACGATCTGCAACCGTTTTTGGCTTCTCGGCCACTACTTCCTCCGCCTTAGGCTCAGGCTTTTTACGAAGTTTTTCCAAAACAGAAAGACCTTCTGACCCAAGGTCTTCAGTCACTTCTTTTACCTCAGCTTTCGCTTCCTTTACTTTTTCTGCGGCAGCTTCCACGACCTTAGGTTCAGGAACAGCGACCTCTTTAGGTTCTGGAAGTTCTATTTCTACAGGAGCTGAAACGATAGG
Organism: Bacteroidia bacterium; assembly: GCA_045106685.1. GTDB lineage: Bacteria > Bacteroidota > Bacteroidia > J057 > J057 > JAUIGE01. The sequence continues at coordinate 5,966 of JBGCFB010000135.1, forward strand.
TTCATCCTCTTTGGAACCAAGCTTATCCATGACAGACTCAGGCTTTTGCACAAAAGTATCGGCAACAGTCCCTTTGGTTTCACGCAGCTTATCGGCTACGGTATCACGGGTAGCAGCAAGTTTGTCAGCAATGGTCTCCTTCTTGGGGGCTTTTTGCGAGACATTCTTGGTTTTGGCAGGAGCTTTTGCTTTTGGCTCTGGTTTGGGTTCCGGCTTTGGAGGCTCAGGAACTTCAAGTGGCTCATTTGCACCCGGAGGTGTTTCCAGATCGATTACTGGAGCCGACGCAGTCAGTCCATCAAAAAAACTGGTTTGGCGACGGAGTGCTTCGGCAGCCTGCGCCTGTTGGCGAGCAGCTTCCTCAATACGCCTTGCCTCTGCTTCAGCATCAGCAGCCTTACGAGCTTTCTCAGCCTCAAGCTTGGCCTGTGCTTCAGCCGCAGCCGAAAGCTCGGCCTGCGCGACCTCACGCGCCTTGCGGGCCTCATCATCCTCCTGCTTGAGCGCGTTTAGTGTTTTACCCGTTAATGCTTCCAGTCTTGCTTGGCGATAATCAGCAATGCTGTTACCACGGCCTTCATACAGTTCAAATACTTTATCAAGCTTTACTGCAAAAACATCTCTATCGAGGGTTTCCAGTGATTGCTTCTCGTGATAACGCAGAATAGAGTGAACCGCAAAATCGAAATCGTGAAAGAAAGGCACCAGGGTTTCGTAGCGACTCAGCGGAATAGATTCCTTCTGGGAGAAGAAGAAGCTCTTTAGATTCTCTTCTGGTTCGCATAAAAGTGAAAGCGTATTATATACTGCGTTACGCAAAAGCGGCTCCATATCAGCAGGTGCGATATGAATATGTCTTGAAAGTAAGTTTTGTAGAACCTGAAGCTGATTTTCCACTTCAGGATGATCAAAGTCAAAGTAGCTGTGGCGAAATCTTGCGATTTGCAGTTGCCAAACTTGATATACCTGAAACAACAGAAACTGATTAACCTGAGGGAACGATGTGTATCGCTGCAAGTGGTCACCATTCACCGAATGCACCTCTTGAGCTTCGCTCATAAGACGCTTGGCAATTGTAGCAGCAAGCTGGTTTTTTTTTGCTTCTGATAACTGAAAGTTCTGCATTATAGGAGGTTTTTTATCGCTAGATAAAGATATAACAAATTCCCGGCCTGAATATAATTTTGGCAAAAAAAGAAGGGTCCCACTATGTGGAACCCTCACGCAAGTTCACCTGCTTGCGCTCCCATTAACACCCATGAAAACTTTTGGATATCTTGAACGCTGTTGGCGTATTATATGTTAAAGACTATTGTCTATCGTTATCTGATACAATATTAGACAAAACTCAGATTAAGTGCAATAGGGCTTTATAAAAAAATTCAAAAATTATAATGTCCTACTATAAACCGTTGTTCTCACGACAATTAAGGCTGATTATTGTATTTCTTTTTGCTGTTTTATAAAATAGTATCCACCATTTTCAGCACCCCATACCTGCGTATTAGTACTATCCCAACCTCTATCCCAGCTCAAAAGTGTATCTCCCAAAATACGCACTTCACTGGTCGCATACGCCGCTTCGCCCCAGTTATTCAGGCAGTCTTCTTTATTCGTAGCTCCGCTAAAAGCGCCATTTTCATACGCTAAGTACAAGCCACAACCAGGTAGTAACTCGAGGCTATCAGGAGTGATTGTTTGCCAAATAGAATCTCCTGGCTGACTGCCAATAAAGCGTTTTGGTCCAGGCAAGGTATACACATTACTTCGGAAAGTATCTGAAGACAAGGCTTCAAGAAGATACACACGCTGCCTATATGGGCGATCCAACATTTTACTTACTGCTTGCTCAACATAGAGCCAATGCTTGCCACCTTCACCGTCCCAGACTGGGCTCATATTCAAGGTAATATCAAAGTAATTGGTATCTCGCTCAGCCTGATCTGCCGAATTAAAATTACCGACCATAGCAGCTTTAAGCGCGCTAAGTCTTTCAGTCTTGATCTCCTCCTCTGACTTTTCAGGAGCCTTTTGGGGCTCACAAGCCATCATAAGAAAAGGTAAGAGGAGTACAACGATGAACTTGTTCAAAATAGAAATATTAAGGTTTAGGAGTCTTCTGAACAACACGAATATCATGGACTCCGCATACACGCTCAGGGCGCATATTATGCTGAAGCGAGATTGTGTAGCTCCCGGAATGAAGCTCTATTTTTTTGAATAAAGGATGGGCCACTTTATACAGGCTTCCTTCCTGCTCGACCAGCCAGTTCCCCAATGGGTCAACGAATGTATAACTGCTGGTAATAGTTGTATCCAACCCATCACCTGTTATATGTGCCTTTAGATACATATTGCTGAAAGGATACTCTCCGTCCATCGATATAATAACAGGAAATTCAAGCCTGCCACCATCATGTTCGTGCGACCAGGAAAGCCGGTTTGAGATTTTCCAACATGCACCTTCTGGTTCCAAACTCACGATAGCCTCAGGTTCACATGCAAGGAATAGAGTGGAAACCATCAATAATATGAAGACTATTCTCATGAATCTTTATTCGGGTTCTTCGGCTGGTCTCCAGGCTTACGCGGCCCTCGGCGACTTTTATTGCGCCTACGGTTACGCTGGTTAGGATTCTTGTTATCCTGTTCGTTTTTCGGAGTTGACTTCGCGTCAGGATTGTCCTGCTTCGGCTTGTTTCTTCTGTTTTGCGGTTTGGATTTCGCTTTGTTTTGGGGACCTCTTTTTTGGTTACCATCCTTCTGGTCACCTCCCTTTTGGTTATTCCCGTCTTGCTTGCCTCTTCCTCCACCGCGCTTACGATCTGACGGCCCCTTTTTATCACGCTGCTGGCTACCGCCCTGATTAGGCTTTCTTCTATTCTTATTGCGTCTGTTACCACCTTTCTGTTTTGGAGGTAGTGTAGGCAACTCGGTATCCAATACATCGACAAAGTCGATTGCAGATTCTTCCAGTTTTTTGGCTTCGGTAATTTTGGAAAGCGATTCAGGCAAATTTCCAGCCTTGATATCTTCCAACATCGCCTTTACTTCATCTGTCGATAAAGAGTGCCAGGTAGTTTCCTCAGGGTAGCTATACCACATCATTCCTTTGAAGATGTCGGTTTTTTGTAGAAAAGCGGTACCATTCTGAGTCTTGATTCGATCTGCTTTTGGAAAGCCCTTCAAGGCATCCTGGTATGTTTCCAGTTCGAAATTCAGGCAACATTTTAGCCTTCCACAAAGTCCTGAAATCTTGGTTGGGTTGAGCGAAAGATTCTGGTAGCGCGCAGCAGAAGTACTTACCGTTTTGAAATCGGTAAGCCAGGTGGAGCAACAAAGCTCGCGGCCACAGGCTCCGATACCGCCGATAAGGCCAGCTTCATGGCGCAAGCCTATCTGGCGCATTTCTACACGAATCGAAAACTCACGCGCAAGCAATTTGATCAACTCACGAAAATCAACGCGTGCATCAGCGATATAATAAAAGATTGCTTTCGCACCGTCGCCCTGATACTCCACATCACTGAGCTTCATATTCAGCCCAAGGCTGTTTACGATCTCGCGCGCTTTGATACGCATGCCGTCTTCTTTGGGCCTGAGTGATTTGAGTAAATCAACATCTTCCTCATTTGCAATGCGATAGATACGTGGAAGCTTGGTAGCATCAGGCTTGCGGCTGCGCTTTTTCTGGCCTTGCATTTTGCGGAGCTGCAATTCGGCCAGCACGCCTCCCAGCGAGAGCTGGCCTATATCTGTTCCGCGGTCACTTTCGACCACAACGGTATCACCAGTATGAAGGCGCAAGCCATTCACATTGCGAAAAAACTCTTTACGTGTATTCTTAAACCGGACTTCATAAACATTGTCTACTTCGGTCTGATTAGGTGGTAGCATATTCCCTAACCAGTCGTACGTATTCAGTTTATTACATCCTCCGGTGGCGCAACCGCCCTTTTGTCCACATCCATCAGAACTACATCCCCCACTACCGCATGATCCACAACTCATATATATTGAATATTTATCGTCAAACTTAATCACATGGTAGCATCAAGGCTTTTAGCGATTGGCTATTAGCTTTTGGCTAAGACTTGAACCATGCTTCCGAACATCTAAGGTACGTCCTGATACCGGATGGGTGCAAATTTTATATTACTGTAAAAAAGCGATTGCCTCTTTACTGTCTTTGTCTATCTCCACAAATACATGCTGCTGCAAAGTAGTAGCCAATTCCATCCCTACAATATTTGAAAAAACCGGCATGGAACGGTGCCCACGATCGATGAGCACAGCGGTCTGTATTTTTTTAGGATTGAATTGCAAAAGCGGGGAAATGACGTTCAAAAGGGTATTGCCCGAGTACAAGACATCGTCAACGACGACCACAACTGCCCCAGCGAAGAATGAAGCTTTATGCGAAAAGGCCATTTTCATCAGGCCGCCTTTACCCTGGCGTACCTCAAGATCAGGCTCAGCATTGGCTAGGTGCGTAGCAAGCGGGCTAATCACCTCGAGTATCGCAGCTAGCCTGGTCGCGATATATCCGCCTCTCTCCGATATCCCCAATAGGATAATTTCCTCGCTTTCAAAATTTTGCTCATATACCTCATAAGCCATCCGTTTCAGTTTGGCTTCTATTCCGGCAGCATCTAGAATAGGCGTTTTAGTCATGGATTAAAGTTCGGGTGTTTGGAGGGAAAAGGCAAAAACTTTCAATTCAAAGTGCATAGTTTCAAGTTTAAAATTCAAAGCTCGTCGAATTTCTCCCCCGTTTTATGTAGAAAGCCCCTGTCAGGTTTAAGCTACTTTCGAAGTAAACTTGAAACCGACAGGGGCTAACAACATGTACAAAACTGCCTTAATTAAGCCTTCTCTTCCGGCGACATGTACTTGTACACTACACCTGCGAGAATCGCGCCTGCAATAGGCGCAGCCCAGAATAGCCAAAGCTGCTCTAATGCTGGTCCGCCAGCGAAAATCGCCTGGCTTGTACTTCTTGCCGGGTTTACCGAGGTATTGGTAACAGGAATCGAGATAAGGTGAATAAGCGTAAGGCCTAGTCCGATCGCGAGGCCTGCAAGGTATTTAGGCGCTCTGGAATGCGTAGCTCCAAGAATGATGATCAGGAACATAAAGGTCATCACAAACTCTGTTACCAGCGCTGCGACCATCCCGTAACCTCCTGGTGATTGTGCGCCATAACCATTTGAAGCAAAACCGCCTAGCTCAAAGCCGGCCTTTCCACTTGCAATAAGATAGAGTACCGCTGCACCCAAAATACCGCCAACCAGTTGGGCGCCGATATACGGTAGTAAGTCCTTGCTGTCGAAGCGTCCGCCCATCCATAATCCAATGGAAACAGCAGGGTTTAAGTGACAGCCTGAGATATGCCCGATAGCATATGCCATCGTCAAGACGGTAAGACCGAATGCAAGCGAAACGCCCACAAAGCCGATGCCTAGCTCTGGAAATCCGGCAGCCAAAACGGCGCTACCACAACCTCCCAGCACGAGCCAAAACGTACCAATTAATTCTGCAATTAGCTTTTTCATATTAAAAAATTGAGGGTTAGTACGAACGATTTACGTATTTACCCTCGCTATTACAAATAGTAGATGCTTTGAAAGTCCTGAAATTTTGAAATCTCCAACCTGAAATCAGGTCCGTTCGTTCACTTTTTCGTAATAAAAACAACCTTTCTCCTCTCAAATGACCCAATGCCACCAAAAACCATTTTGTGGCCTGAGCGGAGTCGAAGGCCCATCAACCAAAAATCGACAGATTTTCTTACCGTTATGGCTTCGGCTCCGCTCAGCCACCAGCAACTTAGCTGGCAGAAATAGTGATCAAGAGCGCTAAAGCCCTATTATTATTTCAATTTTTTGAATGAACACTCCTAATCTGCAATCGGTCTTATCAGCATCGTTATTAGTGAAAACGGCAAGGCTTTCAGCACTGATTGACGATTGCAGATTGACTATTAGCGATTTACGAATTAGGCCTGTGGCGCTAACCCCTGAATTGCCTTCACCAGCGCCTCGAGATGCTGCGCCATCTGGCCGAGGCGATCGGCCTGGACGAGTTTGTTATGCCTGAAGGTTTCGGTGATCAGCTCCCAGCGCGCGGCATCCTCGTCGGAAAGCGTGCCTACCATCTCTTTGAATTTCAACAAGTTGGCTTCGGACTCATTCGTCAAAGTCTGCGCCTCCTGGCTGTAATGGTTGAACAACAAGCTCTCCACCTCATCCTCATTCATGATCGGATCGAGCTGAGCCGTAAGACGCGCCATGTTTCGATATGAACCCTGAAGCCTGAAGGCTGGCTCGGTGCGAAATTCATCAGCTTGTGCCGCCGAGGCAATATATCGCTGGTTCACGCCCAACACCACCGACTGAAGTCTCAGCAACATGCGCAGCATGGTTTGCACTTCTGTCATCGCATCGGGTGCAAGCGGAGATGACAGCTCCACCATATCGACCTGATTTTGCTTGACAGCTTCGATGATGGTATAAACATCGCTTTTGGGGCGATTGCGAAGGGGCCGCAAGGCCGCATGGCTGGACAAGGCATTTTCGATGTACGAAAGCTCAAAGTCTGACTGATGTTCGCCCGACATATCCCCCAGGTTGTAGGTGTCGGCGCGGTTGGCGAGCATGTCTGGAATTTGAAACTGGTCGCCGGACTCGGTATAAGGGTTTCCGGCCATGACGACACAGAAGCGGCGTCCGCGCATATCGAAGGTTTGGGAAGTTTCGTCCCAAACGCCTTCTATGCGGCGATTGGCGTCGGCAAGTGGGATGAATTTTTGCAAAAGCTCAGGATTACAATGCTGAATATCGTCGAGATAAAGCATGACATTGTCGCCCATAGCGAGGGCAAGGTTCAGGCGAATCAATTCTTCGCGGGCAGCCGCGTTTGGCGCGGCGGCAGGGTCCAGCGAGGTTACTTCATGGCCGAGAGATGGTCCGTTTATTTTTGCAAAAAACAGTCCCAAACGATCGGCTACATATTCCATCAAGGTCGTTTTTCCATATCCAGGAGGCGAAATAAGCAATAACATTCCCTGACGATCCGTCGGGCTTTCGCCGCTGACAGTGCCGAGTTGTTTTGCTAAATTTTCTCCAATCAAAGGTAAATACACGCGATCAATCAATCGGTTACGCACGAAGCCTGCCATCGGCTCTGGCTGAAAACGCGCAGGCTTAAGCTTCGCTTCGGCATCTTCTATCAACGCATGGCGACGCTTCCGAAATGCCTCAAAACGTGGCACATCATGGCTGTAATAGCTTCCAAGGCGCTGCATAAAGTGATGGTAATTCACGGCGTAATGTCCGTCTTCCACCAATGCATGCGAACCATGCATTCCTTCCAGTTCGATCATGTCGGAGACTTCGGTCACCTTTTTTGAATCATAATCTTCGCACATCAACACAAAAGCCAACTCGTCTCCATATGCCTGAATATCAGGCACTTCCGGCGTGGCGCGATCATGCAGGAACAGATTTACCCACACTTGAATTTGCGCAAAACGGTCCTGAGGTTCGGTAAGCGCTTGAAGTGATTTTGTAAAAGCTGTTTTCGTTTTTTTGATAAAAGACTGAAAAGCCTTGTACAAATCTCCGGTCGCCCGACTTATATGATAGCGTTCTTTTTTTGTCAAAAACTCAAATAGATACACAGCGGCATCATGGGCTGACACATCTGCAAAAGCAGGCATCTCAACTTGCGCTGCTGCGATATCCTCCGCCACAGCGTCGATCAACCAACCGTACTGCGCGATCGCATTTCCGGGCACCTGACGAGCGGCTTCGAAGATGGCGGTTCGTTTCTGTTTTTTGTCAAATACATATTCATAACAAAATCGACCAAGCACCCGCACGCGCGGAGCAAACCGCAAGCTTCCAAGCGCTTTGGTACGCTCCACAACTGCCGTAAGAATCGCGTGCGTATCGGCATCATGAACGCCTTTTACATAGCCTTCCTGCGGACGCTTTTGAATCGCTTCTTCGATTAGATGCTGGACATCCGTATCGGGCTTTACGTTCCCTGCGTTCCCTTCCCTATCCAAAAGTGCATAGGCAAGGTATTCTGCACGGTAGACCTGATCATTTTCTGAAATAAGACTCTGCTGCCACAAGTCTTTGGCGGCATTGATGGCCTCGTCATACACAGGCTGAAAAAATGCGGTTCCACTCAAATGCAGACACATTTCCTCATTGCGAGGCGTAAGGCTAAGCCCCAGGCTTTGCTTGTGCGCAGCGAAGGTATGGCGGCCCAGTTTCACTTCGTCGTCGCCCAAAGCCTCACGGTCCTGAAGGCGTGACAAGCTCTGCTCCTGAATCTGCTGAATGCGCGAAAGCAATTCACCTGCGCGCAAGGCTTCGCCCATTTCGCGAAGCTGCTCGGCAGTT
>JBGCFB010000136.1:0-2612 GCA_045106685.1 Bacteroidia bacterium
CCCAAAATGCCTCCTTTGGAAGAGTTTGTTGTTTACTTGGAAAAAATATGGGCAAACAAGTGGCTTACTAATAACGGCGAATTTCACCAACAGCTAGAAGCAGAGCTAGCTGATTTTTTAGGTGTGAAATACGTAAGCCTGTTTTCAAACGGTACGCTGGCTTTAATGGTGTCTTTACAGGCATTGCGTGTGAAAGGTGAAGTAATCACAACCCCATATTCTTTTGTAGCCACTTCTAACTCGCTACTTTGGAATGGTATTACCCCCGTTTTTTGTGATATTGATCCGGTTACTTTTAACATAAGTCCGGAGAAGATAGAGTTTTTGATTACCGAAAATACGACGGCAATTCTGCCTGTACATGTTTATGGATATCCATGTGAAGTGGGCAAGATTGGATACCTTGCTGATACTTATGGCTTAAAGGTGATTTATGATGCTTGTCATGCATTTGATGTGAAAATAAATGGAGATAGCGTTCTTAATTTTGGCGACTTGTCAATTCTGAGCTTCCATGCCACAAAGATTTTTACTACGCTAGAAGGAGGAGCAATTATTACAAATGATGAAAAGCTTAAAAGAAGAATCGATTACCTGAAGAACTTTGGTATTGCAAACGAAACCACAGTTATTGCTCCGGGAATTAATGCTAAAATGAATGAAGTCCAGGCAGCTTATGGCCTGTTACAGTTAAAGTATGTGAAAGAGCATATTCGAAAAAGGAAAGCAATCACAGAAAAATACAGGTCGCGTTTGGCTGGATGCGCCGGGGTGCACTTTTTATCAGATGCACCGGGTATAACACATAACTATTCCTATTTCCCTATTTTTATTGATAAAGATACGTATGGATGTTCGAGAGATGATTTATTTAACCTGCTAAGAAAGCATGACATAATAAGTCGAAGATATTTTTATCCTCTCATAAGTAGTTTTCCTATGTACAGGGGACTGGAGTCAGCCAAATATTTACCTTTTGCAGAGGCTGCGGCTGAACAGGTTATTTGTCTGCCTTTGTATCCAGATTTGGAAGATCGTGTAGTTGATAAGATTTGTGATATAATTTTGCATCCTGACTTAATAAATAACAGACTAGTAGCGGCTTCGATATGAACATCCAGGGAAAGAAAATTTTGCTTAGGGCTATTGAACAAGATGACTTGGAATTATTGCATGCTTGGGCAAACGATCCTGGAATATGGCCTTTGTTGGCAAGTTGGCACTTCCCTACGTCTATGAAAGACCAGCAGCAGTGGTTTGATTCACTATCGGTGAATTCCCCAAACCAACGATTTGCTGTAGTTGCGCCAGACCTTGGTCTTATCGGTACTGCAAATCTGGTTGATATCAATTGGAAAGATCGTAACGCCTTTCATGGTATGCTGTTAGGAAACGCCAATATTCGTGGGAAAGGGTACGGAAAAGATACAATCATGACCGTCATGCAGTACGCGTTTGAGGAGTTGGGACTTGAGAGATTAGATGGATCAATGATCGAATACAATGAGGCTTCTTTAGCGGTTTATATCCGTAAGTGCGGTTGGAAAGAAGAAGGAAGGCAAAGAAATTATTATTTCAGGAAGAATAAGTATTGGGATAAGATTATTGTAGGCATTACCCGGTCTGATTACTTTGAGCTGGTGGAGCAGAACAAATACTGGGATAGTTAGCAATGAATATTGACCAACATGTTCTGGTTACAGGAGGCGCCGGCTACATAGGCTCAGTACTCATTCCAATGCTGCTGAAATTGAACAAGCGGGTTACGCTGCTTGATTCTTTTCAGACCACTTCACCTGAAAGCTTTTCCAAGCTCCAGGCGCAAGGACTCTCGATTATTCAGGGAGATTTACGCGATCAGTCGGTTGTACAGCAAAGCCTCGAAAATAATACATCGGTGATTTATTTAGCAGGTGTATCAGATGGCCGGGCCGGTCGGATTAATCCTGAGCTCACGAAGTCTGTAAACTATGATGCGTTTGCATCTTTTGCCGCTTCGGCCAAAGATGCAGGATGCCGGCGGTTTGTTTTTGCGTCTACTTTTGGTGTGTATGGATATAATTATACCATACCGCTGGTTGAAAACCTCCCGCCCGATCCACAGGAACCCTATTCCAGTTCGAAACTCGCAGCAGAGCAAATACTGCAGGGTCTGAACGACGACAAATTTTCAGCAGTTACATTGCGGTTTGCCATGGTATATGGATATTCGCCCAATATGCGATTAGACTTTATCGTGAACAAGCTGATATACGACGCGATCAATAGTGGCAATATAAATGTACTGGGTGGTTCACAAATCAGACCTCAAATACACATCCGGGATGTTGGAAGGTATCTCGTGAAGATGTTGGAATTACCTGTTGAAAAAATGGCCGGCCAGATTTTTAATGCGTGCGGCTTTAACAAAAGCATTGCCCAAATCGCCAGTGAAATAAAGCAGTACCTGGGCAAAGATACATCTATCAATTACCTGTCTGGTAGAGAAAAAGAAACATCGTTTCGTTTAAGCCAGAAAAAAATTGAAGAGATCACAGGCTTGATTCCAGAGGTTTCACTGGCTCAGGGAATCGATGAGCTTAAGGCAAATTTTCACCTCCTTCACACCTCTG